>CAJOPJ010000262.1 GCA_905236325.1 uncultured Selenomonadaceae bacterium | reverse complement strand
GCAAGTTTTCTGACTTCTTCAGAAACAACAGCAAAGCCTCTGCCATGTTCACCGGCTCTTGCAGCTTCAATTGCAGCGTTAAGTGCCAATAAATTTGTCTGTTCAGAAATGCCTGAAATATCTTCAACAATTTGACCGATTTGTTTAGATTGTTCGCCGAGCTTTTCAACAACTTCGGCCGACGCAAGAACTGAGCGTTCAATGCTAGCCATTTTTTCAACAGCTTCCTGCATTAAAGCTGAACCTGTTTGTGCGGCAGCAGCAGTGCGTTCTGAAGTTGAACCGACATTTGCGGCACGACCTGACATTTCCTGAATATCATTCGACACCATGTCGATACTATCCTTTGCCATTGCAATATTTTGCATTTGCTGTTCAATATCTGTGCTGACTTCATTGACAGTTTCGGCAACATGAACCGACGCGTCAGCAGATTGTTGTGCGCTTGCAGTCAATTCTTCGGAACTTGCCGCAACTTGTTCAGCAGTAGTCGCCATTTTGGTAATTAAGGTGCGCAGATGTTCTGCCATATTGTTAAAGGCAAAAGTCAATGCGCCGATTTCATCATTGGATTTAACTTCCAATTTTTCAAGCCTTAAGTCGCCGTCAGCAAGTTTTCCTGCAAAAGTTTTCAATTTATTGAGCGCATTTGAAATAATATTTGCCTGAACAATTACAGCCAAAACTGACACTGCCAAAATAACCAAGCAAACAATAACCATAATTTTAACCAAACTTATTGCCGGTTCTTGAATTTCTGCAGTTGGCATTCTGATAATCAATTTCCAGTTGACTTCCGGAACTGAAGCATAATACAAATTATGGTCTCCGTAAGAATCTGTGCCGCTGTCATTAGCTAAAATTCTTGAACCTGCGGCGGCAAGTTCGCTGTCTGGGTCTTGACTGATTTTTACGCCATTTTTGACTTTATTTGCGTCGTCGCTGTAAATATAAACACCGTCGCCGGAAGTCAAAAGTGCATTTCCGCCTTCGCCGACTTTGATACCGGCAATAAGATTATCAATAGCTTGCAAATTCAAATCGACAGTTACGCAACCAATAAATTGTCCTGCGGCATTAAAAATTGGTGCAGAACAACTTGACATAATTGTGCCTGAAGTTGAATCGTAGTAAGGATCGGTGATATTTGCGCCTTCATGCTCGAGAGATTTTGCATTTTTATAATAATCTTGATTAAAATAATTATATTCGGCATTGCTGTATTCATAAGTTTCAGAAATTGAACTGCCACTTCTGGACCAGTAAGGGCCGACATAAATTTGATTAGCGTCAAAGACATTTGGCTCAAACCAAATACCTGCGCCGCTGAAAAGTTCATTCGACAAGATAGTCTTGGAAAAAACTTCCTTGTAAGTTGCCATTTGCGTGCCTTGATAAGTATTGCCGACAAAGCGTGCCAAATCCATTGCAGTTGAACGCGCCAAGTTTAGCTTATTATCTACAAAGTTAACATTTGCTTTTATTTCGGAATTCATGGTTTCCGAAATTTGATTTTCGATACTTTCGCCGGAAAAGTACGCTGATATTGCAGTCAATACAATCATTCCTATAATCACGAACGGCAGAATCCCCAGCAATAATTTTTCGCGTATTCCCAGACCTTCCTTGCCAAACATTTAACATCACCTCTTAAAAAATTCAAAAAACTCTCATAGTATAGAATTATATAACAAAAAAATTTTTTTACAATAAAAAAAACAGGTCAGACTTAATCTAACCTGCTAAAAAAATTATTTTACATTTTTAGTCATCAATTGTCATAACCCAGAGCAATTTTTTCTTAAAGACTTTGCGAAGTTTTTTAATTTGCGCGTCGCTTAAATCTTGCACGCTGTACAAAAATTGTTTTGAATCTGTAAACAGCGGTCGCTTTTCAACTTTAAAACCTTGCGCTTTAATAAAACTAATAGCTTCTTCGTGCGTATCGAAAACTGACATTGCAAAATCAGTGTTGGCAACATCGGAATAAATTTTCACTGTGGAGTGCGAAATACCAAAAGCAGCCTCTCTACCATAAAGTGCAGTTGCGCCTTCATAAAAAATTTCGCCTGTTGTGTAGTCAGTTGTTATAAAGCAACCGCCGTGAATACGCAACATTTCATGTATATTTTCCAACATAGCTTTTTGCTGTTCACGCGTAAGGAAAATTGCCAAACCTTGTTCAACAATGCAGATTTTGCCTTGAACATTGCTAACTGCAGCAAGCATAGCCTCACGGTCGGTGACATCGGCAGTTGCAAAGCTGATATGTTCAATTTCGCGATCGTTAAGGAAAAGCGGTGTATAACTTTCAATAGCGCGTGTAACAGCCTCAAGTTCAACGCCTATGTAATCTTTGCCGTCGCGAACCATTTTTATTCCGCGCGGCGAAACTCCGCAACCTAAATCAACAATAGTAGTATACTCCGCGTCGTCAATGTATTCGTTCAGCGCAGTGTAGCAAAGTTCTTGGTGAACTGCATTTGCTTTTTGAACGCGTGCAGGATTCATAATTCTGTGCTTATTCAAAATATCTTCCGCACTAAGTCCGCCCAAAAATTCAACAGCTTCAGGAACATTAGCCTTAGCCAGCCAATGCAAAGTTATTGGCGCAGTGTAACTTACAGATTCAAATTGCAGTTCATCTTCAGCATAAACTTTCTGCAAAAGCGCAGTACAAACCAAACTTAAAGCCAGAATCGCACTAAAAATTTTTTTCATAAATTCACCGCCTTACTTATCTTCAGATGCTACTTTATGTTCGGCTATAATTTTTTCTGCCAATTTTTCCGGCATTTGTTCATAGCGTGCAAATTTAACTGTGTAACTACCGCGACCTTGAGTTTGACTTCTTAAATCTGTTGCGTACTTATACATTTCTGATGCAGGAACATAAGCCTTAACTTCAGTAATACCTTTGCCTTTAGGTTCAGTGCCAAGAACTTTGCCGCGCCTTGAAGAAAAGTTGCCAATAATATCGCCCATGTATTCATCAGGCACAGTGACAGTAACTTCGTCGATTGGTTCAAGCAGAATTGGATTTGCAGCAAGAACGCCTTTTTTGATAGCTATTGACGCAGCCATTTTGAATGCGGCTTCACTTGAATCGACAGGGTGGCTTGAGCCGTCATACAAATCGGCTTTAACATTGATAACAGGATAACCTGCCAAAACGCCTGCCGCTAAAGTTTCAAATGTGCCTTTTTCAACAGCAGGGAAGAAATTACGTGGAACACTGCCGCCGAAAACTTGGTCGGTTGTGAAAACATTGCCGTCGTGAATTGTAGGATCTGTACCTTTTGCGGGCGCAAGTTTCATCCAAACATCACCATACTGACCGTGACCGCCGGATTGCTTTTTATGCTTACCTTGAACTTCAACATTCTTGCGGATAGTTTCGCGATAGTCAACGCGTGGTTCGCCAAGTACCATTTGAACGCCGAATTTACGCTGAATTTTATCGCCCAAAATGTCCAAATGAACTTCGCCAACGCCGCGCAAAATTGTCTGTTTAGTAGCTTTGTCTTTTTCAATCCAGATTGTCGGATCTTCATCTTGTTGACGGCGAATTGCGCCAATAACTTTATCGTCCTCGCCTTTTTTAACAGAACTGACAGCCATTGCAAGCATTGGTTCAGGATATTCCAAGCGTTCATATTTAATCGGCGCGGATTTTTCGCAAAGTGTATCGCAAGTTTTTGCATTTGCAAGTTTAGCGGTAACGACAATATCACCAGCGTGCGCAACTTCAAGGTTAATTTGTTTTTTGCCTTGCATTGTGAAAAGTCCACTAATGCGTTCAGTGCCTTCACTGCCTTCGCTGTAAAGCTGATAGTTGCCGTCGGACTTCATATCGCCACTGTAAATTCTAACGTAGCTCATTCTGCCGACGAAAGGATCAACCATAGTTTTCCAAATTTGTCCACTGAAAGGCTCTGTAACTTTGCGTTCAACTAAATCATCATTTTTAGGATTGATTCCGTCGTAAGTTTTAGTGTTTGGCGCAGGCATATCTTCAACAATTCTGTTCAGCAATTTATCGACACCGATATTTTTAAGCGCACTTCCTACAAAGACAGGGAAAATTTTTCCTTGACGCACGCCCTCAGCCAAAGCTTCGGCAATTTGTTTTTCATCAAGATTATCTGTTTCGCCTTCAAGATATTTTTCCATAAGTTCATCATTAAATTCGGCAATAACATCAAGCATTTCAAGGCGATGCATTTCAACTTCGTCCGCCAAGTCGGCAGGAATGTCATTTTTTAATTCTGCGCCGACTTTTGTATAGGTTTTAACAATATCTACAACGCCGCTGAAGGAACTTTCTTTGCCGATTGGAATTTGAACAGGAATAACGCTTGTACCGAATTTATTGCGCATGCTGTCCAAAGTTTTTTGAAAATCTGCGTGGTCGCGATCCATTTTGTTAATAAAAAAAGCGCGTGGAATGTCAAGTTTTTCTGCCAAATCCCAAGCCTTTTCTGTTTCGACTTCAACGCCGCTGTTTGCCGCAACAATAATCAGTGCACTGTCGGCAGCGTTCATTGCGCTCATAACTTCGCCGACAAAGTCAGGGTAGCCGGGCGTGTCAATGAAGTTGATTTTGTAGTTTTGCCACTCTGTGACGGCTAAGGAATCGCCGATAGTCATTTTGCGCTTAGTTTCTTCCGGTTCATAATCCAAAAGGCTGGTGCCGTCATCGACTTTACCAAGACGCTTTGCCGCGCCACTTGCAAAAATACATGCGTCAAGCAAACTTGTTTTACCTGTTTTGCCGTGTCCTGCTACGCAAACATTCCTAATAAAGTCGCTTGTATAATCCTTCATCAAAAACAACCTCCATAAAATATTTTTGAATAGTATGAATTTTTAATTTCGATAAAAAATTTATATATCCTGCTAAATAAAAAAAATAGGCATAGAGAAAAACTCTAGCCTTCAAAGCATATTTTTAAACTACTTGAGCATTGCAAGCATTGTACCGGCCGCAACAGCAGTACCGATAACACCTGCAACATTAGGACCCATTGCGTGCATTAAAAGATAGTTGCCCGGTTTAGCGCGCATACCGACTAATTGACTGACACGCGCCGCCATAGGCACTGCAGAAACGCCTGCGGAACCAATCAGCGGATTTATCGCGCCGCCTGTCGCTTTGCACATAATCTTGCCGAAAATAACGCCGCCGGCAGTTCCACCAATAAACGCAACCAAGCCCAGCACGATAATTAAAATTGTGTCAGGACGCAGGAAGTCGTGCGCGTTCATTGTCATACCTGTACCTGTGCCGAGAAAGATTGTAACAATGTTGCAAAGTGAATTTTGCGCAGTGTCGCTAAGTCTGTCGGTTACGCCACTTTCACGGAAAAGGTTACCAAGCATTAAGCAACCAAGCAACGCTGCAATCGGCGGCAAAAGCAAGCTGATAAAAATTGTTGCGACGATTGGAAATACCACGCGTTCAAATTTTGTAACTGTGCGAAGTTCAGTCATAACAATTTCGCGCTCAGCCTGAGTAGTCATAAGTTTCATAATCGGCGGTTGAATTAGTGGTACAAGTGACATATAGGAATAAGCCGCAACAGCAATTGCGCCGAGTAAGTGCGGAGCAAGTTTTGTTGAAAGGTAAATTGATGTAGGACCATCCGCGCCGCCAATGATACCGATAGCCGCCGCTTCATGAATATCAAAACCGACAATCATCGCGCCGCCAAGTGCAACAAATACGCCAATTTGCGCCGCCGCACCCAAAAGCAAAGTTGAAGGTCTTGCAAGCAGTGGACTAAAGTCAGTCATCGCGCCGATGCCTAAGAAAATCAGCGGAGGAAAAATTTCGTTTGAAATACCATAGTTGATAGCCTTCATGACGTTCATTTCTTCGCCAAAAAAGCCGGTGTTTGGAAAATTTGCCAATATACAACCAAAAGCGATAGGTCCCAGTAATAGCGGTTCAAATTCCTTGACAAACGCCATGTAGATTAAAATTAAACCTACCAAAATCATAATACCGTTGCCGACTGTAAAAGCCGAAAAGCCGCTGTCATTCCAAACTGCTTGAAGTGACACCGAAAATGCGTTTATAAATTCCAAGTTCGCCGCCTCCTTACACCTGAACTATTCCATTGTCAAGCGCATTTCTACGCCAGCCGTTACGATTTATTACGCGCACTGCCTTAACCTGTCCGCTGATTCCATAAGCTGAAATTGCAGCCGAAATTGCCGCGATAACTTCGGGCGAAACACCTTCTTCAATTTGAACAGGTTCAGACGCACTTTCCTTCAACTTGGCAATTATCGCCGCGTTTTCTGCTGATTCTGTTGCCTCGTCAGAAAGCTCAGGTTCTTTTTCTCTAGTTGGGTCAACGATGTGAATTAAGTTGATAAGTCCCATAAGCGCAACCAATACAAAAAATACCACTGTCATATTTATAACCATTATGATTAGCGGATTTGTTGTTACTGCATGATCCATTAAAAAATCTCCTTTCATTGAGTCACTGGTCGCCAGTGCCTAGTGTCTGGCAATTAACAGCTATTTATTTTAATTATCAGCGTTGCAAAAGAAAAATTCTTTGTTTGAATTGTTATTATTTGATTAAGTTATTATGCAGAATTGAAAAAAAATTTTGCGTTTGTTATAATGACTGAAATTTTTTGCAGGGGGATTTTTATTGAACAGAAATTTAGCAATGTGTTTAGTTGGATTAGCAGGTGTTTGTTGGGCAAGTTCCGGCGTTGCAGTTCAAGATTTTTTTTCGCACTCAACCAAAACGCCAATGGAGCTTACAAATGTCAGAATGTGTTCTGCCGGCTTTTTAATGGTTGTAATTTTATTTCTGCGCGGAAAATTTTTAAAATCCTTCCTGCGAATCAAACAGCGACCAAAACTTGCAATAAGCCTTTTGCTGTATGGCTTTATCGGCGTGGTTATGGTGCAATTTACATATTTTCAAGCAATTTCAATCGGCGGCGCGGCGGCAACAACAGTAATTTTATCAGCAACGCCGGCAATGGTTGTTATTGCTGAATGTTTCCTGCAAAAAAAATATCCAAAACCTGCAGAAATCGCAGCAGTGTTTTTTGCAATGTTTGGCGTGTTTTTACTTGTTACCGGCGGCAATCCAACAAAATTACTTGTGCCAATCAGCTGTGTATTTTGGAGTCTTTCAAGCGGCGCAGTTTTTGGTTTCAGTATGATTTTTGGCAAGCATTTGTTTGCCGAAAAAATCGCTCCGGCATTTATGACAAGCGTCGGAATGTTCCTTGGCGGCTTAATGACTTTCGGCTTAATCGACAATTGCAACTGGGCAGATTTTTTTCAGCTTGAAGTGATTTTTGATGTTGCTTGGATTATAACTTTCGGCACGACAATTGCTTTTTTAATTTTCAACGCAGGATTGAAATTTTTAACTGCGGAAGAAGCTGCTATAACTTCAACAACAGAACCTGCGTCATCGGTCGTGATGAGTTATTTTGTATTCGGCACGGCTTTTGGTTTTGTCGAATCGATTGGAATAATTTTAGTTTTGCTGGCGATACTTTCTCCGGTAATCTTGAAAAAATATTTAGGGGGTGATTAAATGGCAAGAAAAAAAATGGATACTTCAATTGATACGCTTGAAGCTGTAGATGAACTTTTGGACACGCACGAACACATAATGCAGGACGGTACAAAAATTGTTCATTCGCACGCGCATACGCATACAAACACAAAAGCTGTATTAAACAGAATGGCGCGGCTTATCGGTCACTTAAAAGCAACTAAGCAAATGATTGAGGACGGTCGCGATTGTAGCGAAGTTTTGACGCAACTGGCGGCAGTTGACGCTGCAATTAGAGCTGTCAGCAAAGTTATTCTGCGCGACCACCTGCAACATTGTATTGTTGAAGCTGTTCAACAAGGCGACGATGATGCTGTTACGCGTTTAAGTCAATCTGTTGAACAATTTATTAAGTAGCTCTCAAACATCGGACATTAACAAAAAATCCGGCGACCGGTGCCGATAGTTTCCGGTGACTAAAATTAAAAATCTGGTTTGGAGGTTTTTTTTATGCAAGAAATTTTTACAAGAACAAGCGTCCGCAGTTTTGAAGACAAACCTGTTGAACGCGAAAAAATCAATCAGCTTTTGAAGGCAGCATTTGCCGCGCCAAGTGCAAAAAATCAACAGCCTTGGGAATTTTTTGTAGTAACCAACAAGGACATTTTGCAAAAACTTAGCAAGACTTCGCCTTTCGCACAACCTGCTGCAAAAGCACCTGCAGCGATTGTCATTGCCTATCGCGATAAATCAACTTTGCCTGTGCCGGAAAAAGCAGAAATTGACTGTGCGATTGCAACTGAAAATATCTGGCTGGCTTGCGAAGAACTTGGTCTTGGCGGAGTAATGCTTGGTATCGCGCCTGACGAAGAAAGGATGGCACTTGTTGCGGCGGCTATAAATT
>CAJOPJ010000261.1 GCA_905236325.1 uncultured Selenomonadaceae bacterium | reverse complement strand
TGTAACTGTGGACATGGGCGAGCCAATTTTATCGGCTGAAAAAATTCCTGTCGCAGGTTTTGGAAATAAAAATGTCATCAATGAAAATATCGAAGTTGAAGGCAAAATTTACAAAATGACTTGCGTTTCAATGGGCAATCCTCACTGCGTTATTTTTGTTGACGATATTAACAAAATCGAACTTGAAAAAATCGGCTCAAAGTTTGAATCGCACAATTTTTTCCCACGCAAGACAAATACAGAATTTGTGCAAGTAATCGGCGAAAATAAATTGCGTATGCGCGTTTGGGAACGTGGCAGCGGAATAACTTTAGCTTGCGGAACAGGAACTTGCGCGACGGCTGTTGCGGCAAATTTAAATAATTTGACAGGCAAGCAAGTTGAAGTTCAGTTGGACGGCGGCATTTTAAAAATTGATTGGCGCAATGATAATCACATTTTTATGACAGGACCGGCTGAAAAAGTTTTTTCAGGAAGTTTTGCGGAGTAAAAAATTATGCAACCAGGTTACAAATTAAATGTTGAAGTTAAAAATCCACCGACAGCATTACAACTTGCCACACAAATCGGCTTGCTTGAATTTGAAAATTCTGAGCTGCAAAATCTTGAAAATAAAGACGCTATAGTTTTATTGGCTTTTGGCACGACTTACAAAGATACGCGCACAAAAACTTTCGACGCAATTTGCAATTTAATTCAACAAAATTTCTCAAACCAAAAAGTCGTAATGTCATTCACAAGTCACATTATCATTAAGCACATAAAACAGCGCGAAGGCAGTTGCAATTACTTAACGCCGGAGGAAACTTTGGATTTGCTTTTGCAGGAAAAATTTACGCGCATTGCACTTTTGCCGCTAACTACAATTCCCGGAATTGAATATAAATATGATGTCGCGCTTTTTCATGAATACAAATTCAAATTCAAAAAAATGACTTTGGCAACGCCGCTGATTTATTGGCAAGGTCAAGTTAATCAGCCTGATGATATTTTGGAAACATTGCAGGCGTTGGATTTGCCAAAATTTGAACAAGGCACGGCAATTTTGATTATGACTCACGGCACGCCGGATCCTGCAAATGCTTATTACGCTGCCATGCAATTGAAACTTCAAAAACTTGGCAGAAATGACGCGCATATTTACACAGTTGAAGGCTATCCTACAGTCGAAGATTATATTCCGGATTTAAAAGTTCAAGGCGTGCAGAAAATTATTTTGCTGCCTTTCACAATGACTGCCGGTGTTCATGTGTTGCAGGATATGGAAGTTACACACAGAAAAATTTTGCAGGACGCAGGCTTTAAAGTTGAAACAATTTTGCGCGGAATTGCAGAAAATAAAAATATCAGACAATTATTTTTAAAACACACAATCGACGCAGTAAAAAAATTACAATAAAAAAATCCTCCGCGCGGAGGATTTTTTTTTAATAACCAAATTGGCGATTAACAATATTTTTCAAATTTTTATTGTGGCATTTGTTGTAAAGATTTTCAGCGCAAATTTCAAAAATTCGCCCCCAAACAATGTCGTGAGGAAGTTGCCAAGCAGTGTGCGGCGTGATAATTACATTGTCGAAAGACCAAAGTTCATCATCTTCCGGCAAAGGCTCAACTTCAGTAACGTCAAGCGCAACACCACCAATTTTGCCTGTGCGCAGTAATTTTTTTAGCGCGTCGTGGTCGATTGAATTTCCGCGTCCGCAGTTAATTAAAAATGCGCTGTCCTTCAATTTGCAAAGTCTGTCATAGTTCATTAAATTTTTACTGCCTGAGCCGCCCGGCAAAATCATTGCAACAAAATCTGCGCGTGGTAAATTTTCATCAAGCCTGTCAATTGTATATTGTTCGGCAAAAAAATCAATTTTAGCTTTCGGCGTGCGTGTAAAGGCTATCATTTTTGCGCCAAGAGCTTGCATTTTTTGCGCGTATTTTTTGCCAATATTACCTGCGCCGAGTACGAAAATTGTTGAGCCTTCAATTGGAATTTCGCCTTTACCTCTGCGCCAAAAATTTTGTCTGACATACAAATTTAATTTTCTTGCAAGCGCAAAAGTCAACGCAACCATGTGTTCCGAAACTGCCCCATCCAACGCGCCTTTAGCATTTGTCAAGATAACTTCCGGCGGCAAAATATTTTCAGCAAGGTAAGCATCAACGCCCACCCAATTTGCCTGAAGCCATTCCAGATTTTTGGCTGAAGTTAAAATTTCCGGCGGAATACTGCCGATAATATAATTTGCGTCTTGAACATCTGACGCTCTAAGTTCGGAATTTTTTTTGTAGATAAATTTGCAATCAACATCGCCGACTTGTTTTTCCAGAAAAATTTTTTGTTCTTCAGTGACAGGAATTGCAACTAAAATTTTTTTCATTACAACATCTCCTCCAAATTTTGTAAATAAACATTGCGTTCAAAAAAATTACCTCCGCAAAGTCTTCAGGTAAATTTTTTTATCGGCAGAAATGCGCCGACTGTCCACCGCCTTTTGAATTGTCATTTTGTGAACTTCAGCAGGCAAAATATTTTCCTGCAGAAAAATTACCGCCGCGTCATACTGCTTAACTAAAGCTTCTGCAAAAAGCCACGCAGTCATCATTTCGACATAGTAATTTTTATTTTGAACTTCAGCGGCGCGTTGCAGAAATTTTTTGTCAAAGTTGTCGCCTAGATAAAATTTCAAAAGCATAAGCAAAGCAAATCGCACAGTGTAAGTTTCAGTCGATTCAAGCCAACAATAAATTTCAGTAATCAATTTGTCAGTGTGCTTTGCAAAAATTTTCGGCGCGAGTGAGTCGCAAACAGCCCAGTTATCAATGTGTGGCAAAAAAAATTTCACGCCCTGCAAGCAGTCGTCAAAATTTTTTAAACTGTTCAACAGGTAAGCGTGAATTAAATTTTCTTCCAAGTAATAATGCGGCAAATTTTTAAAAAAATCCTCAGTTGAAAAATATTTCGCCAACTTTTTCAGTTCAGGACTTCGCACGCCTATAATTTTTTCAGCATTGATTGTCGGAATTAACTTTGCCTGAAAATTTTTAAAATCTTCATCAGCTAAACTAAATAAATCAAACATTATCCAACTTGTGCCCCATCTTGATTTTCTTCACAGACAAATATTTTTGGTCAAACTTTGTTGGCGGAATAATAATTGGCACGCGTTCGGTAATTGTCAAGCCGTGACCTTCAAGACCTGCGCGTTTTGCAGGATTATTTGTCAGCAGTCGAATTGTGGTTAAACCTAAATCAGCCAAAATTTGCGCACCAATTCCATAGTCGCGCAAGTCAGGTTTAAAACCAAGCAAAACATTTGCCTCGACAGTATCTTTGCCTTTGTCTTGCAAAGCGTAAGCTCTAATTTTATTGGCAAGACCAATTCCGCGCCCTTCCTGTCGCATATAAAGCACAACGCCTTCGCCTTCCTTTTCAATGCGCTTTAGTGCAGTTGCAAGTTGTTCTCCGCAATCGCAACGCAATGAACCCAATGCGTCGCCTGTCAAACATTCTGAATGAACACGAACCAAAACATTTTTTTTGTCTGCAACTTCGCCTTTAATAACAGCAATATGACATTTGCCGTCAAGTTTGCTTTCATAAGCCTTGATTCTGAAGTGACCGTACTTACTGGGGAAATCCACATCGGCAATTTGCTCAACAAATTTTTCAGTGCGCTTGCGATATTCAATCAAAGCCTGAACTGTAATTATATTTAAATTGTGATTTTCGGCGAAGATTTTTAATTTTTCCGTGCGCATCATGTGACCGTCGTCGTCCATAATTTCGCAACAAAGTCCTGCAGGATAAAAACCTGCAAGCCTTGCTAAATCTGTTGTAGTTTCAGTGTGACCGGCTCTGCGCAAAACTCCGCCTTCAACACTGCGTAATGGAAATACATGACCGGGGCGGCGGAAACTTGCAGGCTTTGCGTTTTTGTCCAAAAGCATTTTAATTGTGTGGCAACGTTCGTAAGCT
>CAJOPJ010000260.1 GCA_905236325.1 uncultured Selenomonadaceae bacterium | reverse complement strand
TGACTGTTAAATTTATTTCAGATATGCCGCAAAATTCCGCAGGCAAAATTTTGTATGGCGAATTGGAGAAATTTTTATGAACTATGAAGATTTTTTAAAACTTGAGGCTTTCGGCGTTAGTCAAGCTGAAAAAGACAAAATTTTTTTTGATTATTTAAAATCGCTGACAGATTATCACGCGCAAAAATGTTTGCCATATCGGCAAATGTTGCAGGCAATAAATTTTCAAACCGACGCAATCAAGCGCGTGGAAGATTTGCCATTTCTGCCTGTGCGCTTGTTCAAGGAATTGGAACTTTCAAGCGTCGGCAGGGAAGAAATTTTTAAAACCATGACATCTTCCGGCACTTCTGGGCAACAGGTTTCAAAAATTTTCTTGGACAGAGAAACTGCCGGCAATCAACAAAAAACTTTAGCAAAAATTGTAACAAGCCTTATCGGCAATGAACGCCTGCCAATGATAATTATTGATTGTCCTTCTGTTGTAAAAAATCGCGCAATGTTTTCGGCGCGTGGCGCAGGAATTTTAGGTTTTTCAATTTTTGGCGGCAAAAAAATTTACGCGCTTGATGACGATATGAATTTGCAAGTCGAAATGATTTTGGATTTTATAAACGCAAACGCCGATAAAAAAATTTTGCTGTTCGGCTTTACATTTATGATTTGGAAATATTTTTATCAAACTTTGTCAAAGAAAAATTTAAAACTTAATCTTGAAAACGCAATTTTATTTCACGGCGGCGGCTGGAAAAAATTGATTGAACAAGCTGTAGAACCGGCAGAATTTAATAGCCGCCTTCAAGAAGTTTCCAACATTAAGCGCGTAATAAATTATTATGGCATGGTCGAGCAAACCGGCTGCATTTATACAGAATGTGAGGCAGGTCATTTGCACGCAAGCAGCTATTCAGATTTGATAATTCGCCGCGCTGAAGATTTTTTGCCTTGTGAAATTGGCGAGCGCGGAATTATTCAAGTTCTTTCGCCATTACCAAAATCTTATCCAGGTCATTCACTTTTGACTGAAGATGAAGGCGTTTTGTTGGGCGTGGACGATTGCAAGTGCGGACGCAAGGGAAAATATTTTAAAATTATTGGCAGAATAAAAAATGCTGAACTTCGGGGGTGCAGTGATACTTATGCAGCTGAACATTGATTTAAATTTTGAAGTCGGAGAAGTTGAAGACTTTGAGCAGATTGAAAATTGCAAGCCGCAGAAAATTTTTTCAACGCAGGTTTGCGATTTTTTTAATGCGCTTTCAAAAAAAATTCTTGCCGCGCCCGAAGCTAAAAATTTTTCTGATGTGGTAACTTTTGCTTTTTGGTGCCGCAAAGCCTCAATAACAAAAATGGCTGAAAATTATCAGCAGGAAAATTCAAGGCTTGGTCGCGGAATAATTTTTCACATTGCGCCTTCAAATGTTGCAGTAAATTTTGCATATTCTTTCGCGGCTGGACTGCTTGCCGGCAATATAAATATTATTCGGCTGCCTTCAAAAAATTTTCCACAAGTCGAAATTATTTGCGCCGCTGTTAAAGCTGTACTTGCTGATTTTCCTGCGCTGAAAAAATATATTTATTTTGTGCGTTATGGTCACGAAGAAGACATTACAAAATTTCTGTCTGCAATTTGTGATGTGCGCGTTATTTGGGGCGGCGATGACACAATAAAAAAAATTCGCCGCGCCGAATTGAAAAGTTGCGCTTATGATGTTACTTTTTCAGATAGATTTGGAATTGCTGTTATAAATGCTGAAAAATTTTTGCAAGCCGAAAATAAATCAAAAATCATCGACAACTTTTTCAATGATACTTACCTGACAGATCAAAATGCTTGCAGTTCGCCAAAATTTGTTTTCTGGTTTGGCAAAAAATCTGCTGCCGCCAGAAATATTTTCTGGAATTTGTTTCAAGAAAAAGTTGATAAAAATTATACCCTGCAAGATGTTCAAGCTGTGGACAAATTGACAAATTTATATCTGCTTGCGGCGGCAAAAAATGTAAAATTCATTTCCGGTGCAAACAATAAAATTACGCGCGTTGAAATTTTTGAAGTCGATTCAGAGCTGACAAATTTTCAAGGCAACAGCGGCTTTTTCATTGAATGTGAAATTTCAGATTTAAAAAATATTTTGCCAATTTGCGGAAGGCGTTGTCAAACTTTGGCTTATTTTGGAATTAATTCCGAACTTTTAAAAAATTTTGTACTTGAAAACTCTCCAAAAGGTATCGACAGAATTGTTCCGATTGGTGAAACATTGAATTTTAATTTGCATTGGGACGGATATGATTTAATAAATTCATTGTCGCGGACAATTTTTTTGTAAAATTTATTTTACCGCACAATTTTATACAACTGCATCGGCTTGGCAAAAAATTAAGCTCCCAACCATAAAGCCGCCAAAAAATTATTGAATTTGTAAAGATAAATTTGTATAATAACTTGTATATTATTTTTGTGAATTTGCTATTCAAAATCTTTTTAGGGAGTGAAAGTAATGAGACGTGCGGTGAGCAAGAAACGGCGGCAATTTTTAGAAAAAGCCTTAGTTTCGGTATGTAGTGGCGGAGGAATTTTACTTTCGGCTTTGTTGACAGGTTCGATTGCACCTGCTCATGCAATGCCTGTAGTTGCTTCCGGCACAGATGTAGCAAAAAATATCACAACTGCGCTTGAAAATTTAACAAGTGGTGCAACCATTCAAGGCACAGGAAACGCCTTCATCAAGTGGAATGATTTTTCTTTGAAACTTAATGAAGTCCTCAATTTCAGCGGAATGACTCAAATGCTGAATTATGTTACAGGAAAAAATCCTTCACTGATTTATGGTCAAATCAATGCGCCCGGCGTACAAAATTTTTTCATTGTCAATCCAAGTGGCGTTTTATTCGGCGCGGATTCCAGAGTCAACACAGGACATCTTTTAGTTTCAGCACGTGCGCTTAGCCAAACAGATATTAACAATTATGTCAACAATGGAACTAATCCACTTGACTCAGGTATCAGCGCACTTGATACAAGCAATCTTGGTCTGAAAAGTTCTGACATCATGGGCAGTTATGATATTGCTGACGGCGATATTATGTTTCTTGGCAAAGTTCAAGCAAACAAAGTAACTGTCGAAGGCAACATCATTCAAATTCGCAATACTGCTGACTTTAGGCAACTAACGCTTAATGGACAACCTGTAAGCGCAACAAATGAGCAGCTTGATTGGGACAAAGTCGGTCCTTTGGGCGGCGATATGTTTAGTTTCTATTCAAATAATCCTGTTCAAGTCGGCTATAATGTTATAAATATCAACAGCAACGCAATTCAAAATCCATTTCCATTCGATAGTTCCGAAACTGAAAGCGCTATCAAAGAGGATATCGCGGCTTACTATGGCTTGGATATTACCAATACAACTAACAGAAACAGCATCAATAGTCTTTATAATTTTTTCAAAAACCAAAATACTTCAGGTACAGGTGATACAGCCGAAAACACCAGAATTTTAACTGCGACGGCTATGGACAAAGTTATCCGCAATAATATTTCAAATGGCGTATTCAATTATCCAAGCAACTTTGAAACTGAATTTGAGACAGTCTTAAGCACTTTGCAAGACACTTACAACGGCATTAATACTGCAAGCGGTGCTTACAGATATTGGATTGCTGATAAAGTCGGCGATAGGAATATGCTGAACTCGGCAGGCTATCTTGGCTATAGTGCACGCAATTTGAACAGAACTGCAAATCAAACTGTGCAGAATTTCCGACTGATTTCAAGCGTCAGCGACTTAAACCAAGTCAACTA
>CAJOPJ010000259.1 GCA_905236325.1 uncultured Selenomonadaceae bacterium | reverse complement strand
AATTTTCCCGCTGATCTTTGTGCGAAAGTTGCGCGGTATGTTCCTCTGTATCAATCACTGTAATTGGCGAACCGTCCAAAGCCTCTTTAATTGGTTTACGCCAAAATTCCAACGCTTTAAAGTCGTCTGCGTTCAAAATGTGAGTTTTCTCACTTCCGCAATGTGGACACTTCCCCTTAAACAAATAAGGCGTAATATCTTTGCAAATTTCGCAACGATGCCACAGATGTTTTAAATCAAAGCAAATTTTTAGCTTGCCAATATCAATGTACAAATTGCCGTCATCAGGATTATTTCTTAAAAAATTTTCTAAAACTCTGCGCCATTTGTTCATAACGTCAGATTTTTTATCCCAGCCGCAAATTTTGGAAATATTTGCCGAGAATGTCCAATTATTTTTTAAGCCGAAACCGTCAAAAGGTCGACGAACACTTTCACGAACGCTTGTTGAAAAATTATTCCCCAGTGCGGTATTTTTATCTAAAATATCCATTAACCACGCATTAAAAAACTCTAAAAATTCTTTATCGGAAACTTCAACGCCATTTTCTTCGAGATCATCAACGGCATTTTCCAATTCACTTTGCAAAGGTTCAAGCCAACTAATTGCATTATCGTAACGAGGAAAAATTTTTAGGTGTACCGTCCATTTGAGACAAAAATTTATTTAGCGTGTTAAATCGTATTTCTTCATTGCCTTCAAAGTTTTCAGATGTAAAGCCCAAAATTTTTTCTGAATCAATATCAAATTTTGGATTGTCAGGCAAAATTTCTCTTTCGCCGGTTAAATACTCAAAACTTTTTTCGCTGTCAGCGGCAGTAAGATTTCTGAAAAATTCTTCGACCGCTTTTTTATCGTCATCGTTTTTATTTGGCATACTTGCCGTTGTTAAAATAAATTGCACTCTATCACGAGGAATACCGAGTTTATAAAATAATCTGCGAATCAGTAAAGCAACTTCGCCGCCGGCCGAGCCTTTGTACATATGGGCTTCATCAATCACAAACAACAATTTATTTTTTGGATTGCTGTCAAGCCAAGATTTTGTATCGCCCCAAATTTTTTCTTCAAGCGGGCGCATTAACATATATTCCAACATTGAATAATTTGTAATTAAAATGTCAGGGCAAAAATTTTGAATTTCAAACCTTGTAATTAATTCTGCATCGTCAGCGTCGGGAATATGTTCGCCCCTTTCCAATCTACCCAAAAAATTGGGCATATCTGCCTTTGCGGGAATTTTTCCGCTTTCAACAAGTGCATCGAAAAAAATTTTTTCATCGTCATTTTTAGGTTGAGTAATTTCTTCAAGCGTGGATTGTAATTTTTTATCTTGTGTTTTATTTATTTTGCCGGGATAGGGAGTTCGTCCCGTATACATTCCAAATTGCGGGCGACGTGAATTTTTGCCGCAAACTTCACGGAAAATTTTTACAAAATTATTTTCTCTATCGCCAATTAATTTTCTCAATCTGCTTATTTGGTCGGAAACTAAGGCATTCATTGGATACATAATTATTACGCGCAAACTGCGATTTTGCCAAGTATTTGGCGAATCGTGCGCCTCTGTAGCAAATTTGGCGAGCATTGAAAACAAAAAACATTCAGTTTTTCCTGAACCTGTACCGGTTGCAACAAATAAATCTTTGCCTTGTGAAAAATTTTCCAATGCTTGAATCTGATGCACAAACGGCGAAGAATACACGCCTAAATTTGCAACGGCAAGACGCAGAAAAAATTTTTTCAACCAAGCTGGTAAATTGATTTTTTCAAATCCCTTCGGCACGGTTTTATAAGCCGGCGAGGATTCAATATAAGGCTCTTTGTACAGCAAATCTTTTTTTTGCAGACGCTTAGACAACGCGGACAATAAAAGCGGCGTTTTCCCGAAATATTGAGTCTTAATATAGTTTTCTAATTCTGTCAGCAATATTTTTTGAATCGTATTTACCGCGTAATGCATTTATTTCCCCTCCTCAACGAATTTGTAGCCAATTTCCTCAAAAAATTTTTTCAGTGCGAAAAAAACGTCTTTATCAAAGATTCTTTCAAAATTATTCGGTAATGTTGAAAAATTTTTCGCCCAACTGTAAAGCGTCCACAAATATAACTCAGCAGGTGGCGGCAGATATTCCAATTTTGTTTTAACCGTCAAGCCTTCGACTCTAAATTTTATCGGCGGCAAAATTTTATAGTTTTCAAAGCAAGCACAAGCAATTTGCCTGTAAGCACCGCCACGAAAATTATTGTATTCAGGACTTGCAAAAAATTCGTCATAAGTCAGCCATTGCGGCAAAGGGCTACACAAAAAATTTTCCCCGTTAAATTTGTACAAATAATAATTTTTCGGCTCAAATTGTCCGCGTCTCATAATCGAAATTTTTCCGTCAGAAATCGGTTTATTTTGCCAATATCCATAATTGAAAGGTGGCGACATTCTCAAATATTCGCAGTTATTGAGATTTTCAACTTTCCACTTTGCCGAAGAAATAATTTCTTGCCAAAAATCTTTCAAATTTTTATTTGGAAGTAAAAACATTTCAGAAAAATCCTTAAACCTTGAAGTATCAAAAGTTTTTTCGTAACTCAACGGCAAATAAAATCCTGCGCCACTCATAAAAGTTTTTTGAGTTGGAGGAATACCGCGCAAAAATAAAATTTTATCCTGTTTAGCCACTGAAAACATAGCTGCAGAAATATTATATTGCTTATGATAAAAATTGCCCGTCTTCAAGTACAAATCATAAATTTCTGCCGAAAGCTTTTCAGAAATTTTAACTTCAGGATAAATTTCAAGGTAGATTTTCAAAAGGTCTTCAATTTTACTTTTGAAGTGCTGTATAGAAACGCTTGTATCCAATTTGTCCCAAAGACTTGCATAACTCAACCGACAAATTGCGCTGTAAATTATTCGTGCCGTGTAATTTTCGGACGTTTCATTTTTGCCTTGATTTATGCGAAAGTCTCCGGCTATCGTCGCTAAAAATTTCTTGTAATTATTCATTCGTCCGTTCCCAAAAAAGCATAAATTCTTTCAAGAATTTTTTCATCGCCTTTAAAATCAGCAATAAATTTTTCAGTTTTACCTTTGACGTAAGCTAAAGGAAAATCTGCAAACAACGCCACTGATTTACACCGAATCTCTAAAATTTTTTGCATATCGCCTTTTAATTTTTTAATTCGCCCTTCCGACGAAATTGG
This sequence comes from uncultured Selenomonadaceae bacterium, assembly GCA_905236325.1. Classification (GTDB taxonomy): domain Bacteria; phylum Bacillota; class Negativicutes; order Selenomonadales; family Selenomonadaceae; genus Quinella. The sequence continues at coordinate 750 of CAJOPJ010000259.1, read as the reverse complement.
AACTTCAGCGGGATTGTATTTGCTTTCAAATTCTTGTTTAAGTTCATCTGACAAAAAATATTTGTTTGAAAAATCTCGCGCAGGCTTTCTGTCAATAATTAATTCTGTGAACACAGGCAAAAAATAATTATAAAAACTGCGCGGCTCAATTTTTAAATCTTCAACAAACGGATAAATTGCAAAAATATATTTGCCCCCACTATTGAGCAATTCCGGCAGGTAAGCAATAAAATTCGGCGCAAACGGATTTAACACGCAAATAATTTCGTCGTCACTATTCAAAACAATTTCCAAATCTTCCAGAGAGTTTACATTTGCACAATCAAAAATTGCCGCCGTTTTTCCCTTCAAAGTAACAGAAAAAGCGTCGGCAATATCTCGCGCATTCGGTCCGGCTAAAAGCAATAAAATTCTATTCATATAAGCCACTGTCAAATACTCGGCAAACGGCAAAAGATTTTCATTCGGCGCGCCTTCTACTCCAATTTCATCTTTAAGCGTGTAAATAAAATCTTGAGTGTCTTCAATTTCGTAACCTTTGCCGGTAATAATCTTTCCGGCACGATAAAAATTATTTTTTGAATTTTGGACTCCGCTAAAATTGGGATTAACAAAAGCCATTTCAGAGATAAAATCTGCTACATTTTGCCGAGCCGTTTCAATACGCTTGGCAATTTTATTTTCAACTTCGGCAGAAAAATTTTCACGTTGTTTTATCTGTTCAGAAATTTTTGCAAGCTCAACTTTTTT
>CAJOPJ010000258.1 GCA_905236325.1 uncultured Selenomonadaceae bacterium | reverse complement strand
GCAGCAGTCGCGCGGCCCCAAAGAAATTTTTTTGGAAAAGCCATTTGTAAATCTCCTTTCAAGAAAAAAAATAAAACAATTTTCTGAATTTTTTCGACGCTAGAAAATATTTTCCTGCAAAAAAAAATACAGGCAAAATTCCTGTATCCTGCGTTGTGAATTTATTTTATTTGTGTTTGTTAGGAACAACAATTATATATCTGTAAGGTTCATCGCCTGCGCTGCGCGTTTCGACTCTGTCATCATTTTGCAGGGCGGTGTGAATAATTCTGCGTTCGTGGCGATTCATTGGTTCAAGGCGAACTTCTTGACGCATACGCACTGCACGATTGGCGACGCTTTTTGCAAGTTTTTGCAAAGTTTCTGCACGGCGTGCGCGATAATTTTCCACGTCCAAAACAAAACGCAATTTATCTTCCGAATCATTGCGATTGGCAACAAGGTTTGTAAGATACTGCAACGCGTCCAAAGTTTGCCCATGCTTGCCGATAAGCACGCCGAGATTTTCGCCGGACAAATCAAAAACAATCACGCCGTCATTTTCCTGTACAGAAATTTTTGCGTCAATTTGCATTTCTTTAAGCACATCATACAAAAATTTTTGCGCCTTGTCGATGATTTCTGCGTCGTTAACTTCGGAAAGATTTTCAGATTTTGAAAAATTTTCTTCGTCAACTTCGGTTTCAGTAATATTTTCAACTGCAGATTCTGAAATTTTTTCTTCAGCTTGCGCAGTTATATTTTTAACTTCGTGAACAGTTTCGGTTTGCGAAATTTCTTTCAATGTGACGCGAATTTTTGCCGGTTTTGAACCAAGTAAGCCAAACAGTTTTTTTGTAGGGCGTTCCAAGACTTCGACTTTGACTTGCTCTTCAGTCGTATTTAATTCTGCTAACGCTAACTGTAAGGCTTCTTCAACAGTTGCGGCGGTTTTTTCAATAGTTGTTGCCATTTAGGCAGCCTCCTTGTCATCCTTCCTGTAAACCCAAATTTGTTGAATTATTTGCACTACGTTCATTGTTGACCAATAAAGCACAAGTCCTGCCGGAAAATTTAAACTTATCCAACCAATAAAAAGCGGCATCATTACCATCATAATTTTCATTTGCTGAGTGGATTCAGTCATTGAAATTTTTTGTTGCAGGAATGTTGTTGCTGCCGAAATTATTGGCAAAGCATAAATTGGATCGGGTTCCGAAAGGCTTGGTATCCACAAAAATGACGGTGCAACTGCGCCATAGTCAAAATTATAAAGCGCGTAATACATTGCCATTAAGATCGGCATTTGTATTAAAAGCGGCAAACAACCTGCCAATGGATTTACGCCTTCTTTTTGATAAAGCTCCATCATTTTTTGTTGCAAAATTTGTGGTTTGTCTTTGAATTTTTCTTGCAAGCGTTTCAATTCGGGCTGAATTTTTTGCATTGCCTTCATTGATTTTAGTTGCTTTGCTGTTAAGGGATACAGCGCGATTTTTATTATAATTGTCAAAAGTATAATTGCTAAGCCATAACTGCCGAATCCCAATTTGTCTGTAAAGTCATAAAGTATTCCAAGTATAAATTTTAATAAATTTTCTATCGGCGCAAATACGCCTGCAAAAAGTCCTACTTCTTCCAATTTATCACCTCAAGATTTTTCTTCATTGCAAATTATCAATTCCGCCTTTGCAGAAAGGATTACAGCGCAAAATTCTTTTCGCAGCCAAAATTCCTCCACGCCATGCGCCATACTTTTCAAAAGCCTGTACTGCGTAGGTTGAACATGTTGGAATAAATCTGCAAGTCGGCGGTTTGAGTGGCGAAATCCACACTTGATAAAATCTGACGCACGCAATTAAAAATTTAGTCATAAAAAATCACTCCGCCAAAATTTTTGCGCGCTTACAAACTTCAAGCAAATATTTTTCCGCCAAGTCAAGCTTTGAATCAATTAAAGCCATTCTACCAACAAAAATTATCGCGCAGTCTTGCCGAATTTTATTTTGATTAAGCCGGTAAGCCTCGCGCATAAGCCTTTTGACTCTGTTTCTGATAACAGCGCAACCAAGTTTTTTTCCGGCAGCGAAGGCAATTTTGCCATTTAAATTTTCAATCCTCGCGACATAAATTACAATTCCGCGACAAGCAAAAGATTTTCCTTGCGCGTAGATTTTTTTAAATTCCTGCTTGCGTAAGATTTTGCTTTTTGGCAATTCAAACATAACAAAAATTTTCGGCTAAACGAAAAAAGGTCACCTGTTAAGTGACCTGCCGCGTTTTTATGCCGTAAGCACCTTTCTGCCGCGTTGACGACGACGTTTAATCACAAGGCGACCACCTTTTGTTTTCATGCGTTCACGGAAGCCGTGAGTTTTCTTGCGCCAACGTGTGTTAGGTTGAAAAGTTCTCTTCAAAATGAAAACCCCCTCTACAGTTAGTAGTTTTTAGTTGTTAGTCATTAGCAAAAATCTAAAATCTAAAGTCTAATCGCTAAAGTCTAAAGTCTAAAATCCAGCGTCTAATCTATGACAACTGCAGGAAATTATAAACGCCACGCCTTTGACTGTCAAGATTTTTTTAATAAATTACAAACTGTGCAAATTTTTTCATTCTGCCGATAACTATTTTTTCGCCGGTGTAATTTTCAGTCATCAAAATTAAAATTGTATCGCCATTTTTTCCGCCTAAAATAATTCCGCCGTCGTCAAAAAGTCCTGCAAGTGCGCCGGTTTTGTGAGCGATAACTTTGTCAGGGCAAGCAGTATTCAAACATTCGGTATCGGTTTGGTCTTTTAAAATTTCAAGCATCAGCTGGTCGTAAGCAGAGCCAACCTCTTGCAGATTATACAAATGCAGGAAAAAATTTCCTAAGTCACGCGCTGAAGTGTAATTTTCCTTGCCATTGAAATCCATCATCTTGCGCTGCAAAATTGTATCTGTGTAGCCTTTCATTTGCAGATATTCATTGACAGTTGACATACCAAGCAAATCAATCATCATGTTTGTAGCTGTGTTGTCGCTGTGAATAATCATCATACGCATAACTTCGCGCATTGTAAGTTGAGTGCCGCTTGCGTAGCCGGCTAAAATTCCTGCGCCGCCGACTTTATCATAGCCGTGCAAAATCATTGGCTGATCTAAACTTAAATTGCCGTCTTTTACAAGCTCCATTGCCGTTGCCATGATAAAAACCTTAATCATGCTAGCCGAACGCATACGCCTTGAATTGTAAATGTAGGGCGTTCTTGAAATTTCAGGATAGGCAAGATAAACTGCATATTCCGAGCCGTCATTCAAAATGTTTTGAACTGCACCGTCCATTCCGGAAAAAATATCTTCTTCCGCCGCCTCAACAACCGGCATTTGAACTTCCTGCACAAATTCGGTATTTTTCGATTCTTGCTGTTGATTTTGTTTTGTAAAAAAAATTCCGCAACCGACAACTAAAACTGTCAGCGCGGCAAAAATTATTTTTTTAGTCATAGCTAACTCCCAAAAGCCTAAATCAGTAATTATTAACTACAAATCTGTAAATTCCGGCAGCAACAGGCGAGGCTCCACCAAAAACTGCGCCGCTGTAGCCTTCATTGTTGCGGTAGTATGGACTGCCGTTGCGTGGATAAAAATTATAGTGCAGATAATCATAACCTGCGCG
>CAJOPJ010000257.1 GCA_905236325.1 uncultured Selenomonadaceae bacterium | reverse complement strand
GGTTGGACTGCCGCAAATCCCGGTATCGCCTCAAGCCGAATGATTTTATTCATTCCAGGCGGATTTATTTTCGGCGGAGTTACAAGTCCGCTGACGCATTTTTCGCCTTGGGTTGTAAATTTGTCACATATCTTTCCGCTGACTTGGCAATTTCACTTCACGCGCGACATAATACAGCGCGGCGCAAGTTTGCCGGAAATCAGTTCAGAAATCGGCGCGTTTTTTGTTTATATGTCGATAGTTGCATTGTTATTTGTTTGGCGATTTAATAAAAGCCACGCGGAACTTGTGGCTGAAAATTCTGCTGAACAAATTGAACAAACTGCTGAAGTCGCTGAAGAAAATTCAACTAAAAAAATTAAGCATATCTTGGTGCCGACTGACGGTTCCGGTCAAGCGTTCAAGGCTTTGCTTAAGGCAATTCAGGTTGCAGAATTTTATGAAGCGCGAATTACTTTGTTGATGTGCGTTGAACTTGAAAAAGAAATCAACGCATTTGAACAGGTAAGTTTGAGCGGCTATGTTCCCAGCGAACTGAATATTGCCGCGCACGACTTTTTATCTGACTTGCTGCCTGTTGTGCCAAGCGATATTAAAGCTAAAACGCGCGTTGAAATTGGCGAACCTGGCGATGCTATTGTTGATTTTGCTAAATATGAACACTGCGATTTAATTGTCATGGGCGAAAATGGTTTTAATCACCTTGACAGCAAAGAAATTGGCAGCGTGGCAAGTTATGTTAAAGCAAATGCTGAATGTGAAGTTGTTTTGGTTGAAGGCTTGCCTGAGGATTGGAGCGACGAAGAACGCGATTTAATTTTGAAAAAATAAAATTGACAGATTTAATTGTAATGTGATAAACTTCAGCGCGTTAATTAAGGCGTTCCGCTAAAATTTTTTTTATGAACGTCGAGGAAGGAAGAGATATTTTATGAACATTATCGAAATTTTGGAAAAGGAACAGCTGCGCAGCGATATTCCGCAATTCGGTCCAGGCGATACAGTTCGCGTACACGCAAAAATTGTTGAAGGCACACGCGAACGTATTCAGGTTTTTGAAGGCGTAGTTATTGGTCGTCAAGGCAGCGGAGTTCGTGAAATGTTCACAGTGCGCCGCATTTCTTACGGCGTTGGCGTTGAAAGAATGTTTCCTGTTCATTCGCCGCGTGTAGACCACATTGAAGTTGTGCGTCGCGGTAAAGTCCGCCGCGCGAAACTTTACTATCTGCGTAAACTTACCGGTAAAGCAGCGCGTATCAAAGAAAAAAAATAAGCTGAAAGTTTGGAGGTTGGGAATTTTTTTTCCAGCCTTTATTTTTTTACAAGGAGGAAGTATTTTGAAATTTATAGACTTGAAAGTGCGCGAGGAAATTTGCGAAGTTTTAAAGCGTCAAGGAATTGTAAAGCCTACGCAGGTTCAGGAAAGAGTTATTCCTGCAACGCGTAGTGGCAAAGATTTAATAGTTCAAGCAAAAACAGGCACAGGCAAAACTTTAGCTTTTTTACTGCCAACAATAGAACGCACAAAAAATGTTCCCGCCGCACAGGTTTTAATAATCGCGCCGACACGAGAACTTGCCACGCAAATTTCAAAAGTCGCACAAACAATCTGCAAAGTTACCGGCTTGGAAAATATTTTAATCAGCGGCGGCAAAGATATTTTTGCTGAAAAAAATAAACTGCGTCGCACACCGCAAATTATAATCGGCACACCTGGCAGACTGCTTGACCATTTAAGACGCGGCACAATTCAACTTAAAAGCGTCAACAAAATTGTCATTGACGAAGCGGACGAACTTTTAAAACTTGGCTTTATTGAAGATGTTGAAAATTTACTGCGCGAAACTTCAGCCGACAGACAGTTGATTTTGTGCAGTGCGACAATGCCTGTCAGAATCAGGCAACTGGCGGCGGAGTTTATGAAAAAGCCGCAGGAAATTTTAATCGACACAAAAGTTGTTACGCTTGAAAATATTAAGCAAGTTGTGGTCAAAATTTCGCCCGACAAAAAATTTACGCAGTTGGTAAAAATTTTGCAAGAAGAATCGCCGTACTTGGCAATAATTTTTTGCGGACGCAAAGAAACAACTTCGCAACTTGCGCTTGAACTTGCCAAAAAAAAATTCGCCGTCGACGAACTGCACGGCGATTTAACTCAACAGCAACGCAATTTTGTTTTGAAAAAATTCCGCGACGCTGAACTGCAAATTTTAGTGGCAACTGACATTGCGGCGCGTGGTCTTGATATTGAAGGTGTGACGCATATTATCAGTTATGATGTTCCGCGCGATGTTGAAACTTACATTCACAGAATTGGTAGGACAGGTCGCGCCGGCGAACAAGGTACGGCGATTACTTTTGTTACGCCCAACGACACTGAACGCCTTGTCAAGATTGAACGCGGAATTAAAAAACAAATTTCAGTAAGCAAAACTACTTCAACCAAGCCGCGACATCAAGCGCGTGGTAAGTGATAATAATATCTGCGCCGGCGCGTTTCATTGAAGTTAAACTTTCAAGCACAATTCTTTTTTCATCAATCCAACCATTAGCTGCCGCCGCTTTGACCATTGAATATTCACCGCTGACATTGTAAGTTGCGACAGGCAAATTTATTTTTTCGCGAACTTTGCTGACAATATCAAGATAAGCCAGCGCAGGCTTAACCATAATAATGTCCGCGCCTTCAGCTAAATCTAAATCAACTTCTTTCATTGCCTCGCGACTG
>CAJOPJ010000256.1 GCA_905236325.1 uncultured Selenomonadaceae bacterium | reverse complement strand
GGGGGGGGGGGGGATTTAAAATTTAAATTTGAAGAAGACTATCAAATGAACTGTTTGATTGATTGTATTATGGAAGCTGGAACTTTCGGACAAGAGTACTTTTTCCAAGATATGTGGGCGGCAAATAAAATTTATCGTTCCAACATCAAGCAGGTTTATGATATTGGTTCGCGAATGGACGGCTTTATTGCGCACCTTTTGGCAATGGAAGTTTCAGTTACAATGTTGGACATTCGCCCATTTCCACACGCAATTGAAGGTCTAAATTTTGTTCAGACAAACGCAATGGACATGAGCAATATTCCGGACAATTCATTTGAAGTTGTAACAGGGCTTTGTTCATTTGAACATTTTGGACTTGGGCGTTATGGAGATCCTGTCGATTATGACGGCTGGAAAAAAGCTCTGCACGAAGTTTGTCGCAAACTAAAAGTCGGCGGAAGTTTTTATTTGTCGGTGCCTGTCGGTCGCAAGGACAGGTTGCAATGGAACGCACACAGAATTTTTAATCCCTGCACAATCGCCGCCGAAATGATTCCTGCAACTGTGCTTACTGAATTTAGTTTTATTGCAAACTGGAAAATAAATACTGCGCTTGCAGGAAATGTCAGCTTGCAAGATTTAAAAGTTGTCAGCGAAAATTTGCCGATTATTGAAAACGGCGGCTTGTTTGGTTTATTTGAATTTAAAAAAATTAGTTGAGGTGATTTTATGCGTATTGGTATTATTGGACTTGGTTATGTTGGATTGACGTTGGCGATTGTCGCGGCGGACAGTGGTGTGGAAGTCTTCGGCACGGAAGTTAATCCTGAAATTAAATCCTGCCTGAAAAATAATCGCGCACATTTCCATGAAACCGGTTTGAATGATCTAATTGCAAAGCACAATGGCAAGAATTTTTTTTGCGTGGAAAAATTTTCTGCCGATAAAAAATTTGACGCGTTTATTTTGACTGTCGGAACGCCGCTCAAAAAAAATTCCAAAACACCAAACTTCGACGCAATTACTGCGGCTGTAAATTCCTTCGCAGATGTTTATGACGGCTCGCAACTTGTTATTTTGCGTTCAACAGTTTCAGTCGGCACAACGCGTAAAGTTGTTCTGCCTTTGCTGGAGAAAATTTCCGGCAAGTCACAGGAAAATATTTTTGTCGCAATGTGTCCTGAACGGACTTTGGAAGGCGTAGCAATTCACGAACTGAAAACCTTGCCGCAAATTATCAGTGGAAATAATTCACACGCAATTGAAATTGCGCGCGAACTTTTCAGCAAAATTACAAATAACATTGTTCAGGCTGAAAGTCTTGAGGAAGCTGAACTTGCTAAACTTTACTGCAACACCTACCGCGATATGAATTTTGCAATTGGAAATGCGTTTTGTCTTGCCGCACAAAGTTTTGGCGTAGACGGCGCGAAAGTTATCGCAATTTCCAACAAAGATTATTCACGCTCAAAAATTGCTCTGCCGGGATTTGTTGCCGGTCCATGCTTGGAAAAAGATGCCTACCTGCTGACAAACAATATGCCGGATTGCGAAAGTAAAAATTTTATTTTGACTGCGCGGCGAATCAGTGATTCACTTGAGGACTCAGTTGTCAGATTTGTTAACCAAAAGCTAGGGGGGGGGGTAACAAATCTTTAGTTTTGTCGGGAATGGCATTTAAAGGTCGTCCCGAAACTTCGGACTTGAGAGGTTCCCCTTCGGTTAACATTGCGAAAAAATTATTCACGCAAGGTTATAAACTTCGACTGCACGATTTCACTGCTTATGAAACTGAACTTAAAAATTTGGAAGTCGGCGAAGTTTACAAAAATTTGTCGGACGCTTGTGAAGGTGCGGCGGCATTGCTTGTGCTGAATAATCATCGCGGCTATGAAGATTTTGAACTGCCTAAAGATTTGCCGGGCGATTTTACAATTTTGGATGTTTGGCAGGTTTGTAAAAAAATTCAGGCAGAAAATTTTCATTACTGCACGATTGGGAATTTATTGATTTCGGAGGCGATAGCATGAGGCGAATAATTGTTACAGGCGGCAGTGGTTTTATCGGATACCACCTTGCAAATTTTTTGGCGAATCAAACCGACACTGAAGTGACAGTCATTGACAATCACGCGCGTGGCGTGGCTGATGATATGTTCAATGAACTTATTAGCCGCGACAATGTGATTTTTCTGAACGAAGATTTGACGCAGAAAAATTTTTACAGCAAACTTTCTGGGCGTTACGATGAAATTTATCACCTTGCCGCAATTAACGGCACGAAAAATTTTTATAATCGACCATACGAAGTTTTGCGCGTTGGAATTTTATCCTTGATGAACCTGCTGGAATGGTGCAGTCCTGAAAATTGCGGCGCATTTTTGTTTTCGTCGTCGTCGGAAACTTACGCCG
>CAJOPJ010000255.1 GCA_905236325.1 uncultured Selenomonadaceae bacterium | reverse complement strand
GATAGTGGTTACCTTGGGCAATAAAGTTTTTGTTTTGAGAGGAGATAATTAACATGAAAAAAATTATTAAAATCTTAACTGAAATCAGGCCTGATTTTGATTTTGAGAACAGTGAAAATTTTCTTGAGGACGGCTATGATTCATTCGACTTGATGACTTTTGTTGCGGCGTTGGAAAAAAAATTTGGAGTGAAAATCAAAGGCACTGAAATTATTCCTGAAAATTTTTGCAATCTGACCGCGATAGAAAATTTATTGAAGGCGCATGGTGTCGGCGATGAAATTTAATTACAAAAATAAAAAAATTACCGGCATACTTTCCATTGTGCCAAAAAATTTTAAAACCTTCGACTCTGAAATGGACAATTACAAAGCCGATAAAAAACGCACTGAACGCTTGAAGTTGGTAATGGGCTTTGACAAGCACCACTTAGTTGAAGATGGCGTGACAGTTTCAGATTTGGCAGTTTTTGGTTTGGAGTATTTATTTGCTGAAAAATTTTTACGCAAGGAAGAAATCGGCGCGTTGATTTTGGTTACAGAATCGCCGGACTATTTTTTGCCGCCAACTTCAAATGTCATTCATGGTCGATTAAATTTACCGACAGATATTTTGTGCTTAGATATCAATCAAGGTTGCGCAGGTTACATTGTCGGAATTATTGAGGCGTGCAGTTTAATTGAACAGCTGAACAAAAAAATTGTGCTGATAAACGCAAACATTTTGAGCCGCAAAACTTCCAAGCAAGACAGAAACAGTTATCCACTGATTGGCGATGCTGCAGCTATTACCATAATTGAAAAAATTTCTGCTGAAGAATCAATTCAAGGCGAAATAAAGATGGACGGCTCCGGCTTCAATCTGCTGATGATTCCTGCAGGTGGCTTTAAAATGCCTTCGACTGCCGAAACTGCGATAATGCACGACGACGGTACAGGAAATTTGCGCAGCCTTGACAATTTAGTTATGCAGGGCAAGGAAGTTTTTAATTTTGTACAAACTGAAGTTCCGCCATTGATTGAAAGCGTTATAAATTCAGCCGGCTTGAGCAAAGACAAAATTGATTATTATCTTTTCCACCAGCCAAATAAATTTATGGTCGAAAAGTTAGCTGATGAAATTGGCGTGCCTTATGAAAAAATGCCTGCAAACATAGTTACAAATTTTGGAAATGCAAGCAGCGTGACAATTCCGCTGAATATTACATTTAATCTTGGCGAACAGCTTTTGCAAAATAAATTTCAAGTTTGCCTGGCAGGTTTTGGCGTTGGCTTAGCTTGGGGCGCAATGGTTTTAAATATCGGCAACTTCAATTTCTGCAAGACAATTTATTTTTAACATTGCGGTCTAAAAATTGACAATGCAAAATTCAGCTGGTAAACTGCAAAAAAAATTTTTTCAATGGAGGCAGTTTAAATGGCTAATGAAGTTCAAGTTGAACAAATTCTGTCGGAACTTTGGAACAAAAATCCAATCTTCCGTGACAATTTATCTTTTCTGTCAAATGTTTCGCTGAGAAATTTACCTTCGCAAATTTTGCCTGAATTTTTAGCACGCGCCGAAGATAATTTTAAATATATCCCCCCCCCCCCAGTATACCTCTGCATATCTTGAATGTTGACGAAAGTATGGAATTGATTTCAGAAAGTCCGAAAAGTTTTTGTCGTTACGGCGACGGCGAAGTTTTGCTAATGCTTGGGCAATCGCGTGAGTTTCAGGAGTACGATGAAAATTTAGCCGCGCGGTTGCGTGAAATTTTGCAAAGTTCCAGCGACAAGTGTTATGTTTGCATTGAATATAATTATTTCCATATTGGTGAAAATAACAGTCTTTGGATGCGATTGAAAGGTAAAGAAATACGCGCCGGATTTTTACAAAATTGCAATCGCAAGCGGCTTTACCTTGCAAGTACATTTACTTTTCCATACATGGCAACCGGTGACGCTGATTTGCTTAAGCGTCGAATTGAGCAAAATAAAGAACTTTTCCGCAATAGAAAGTTGGTAATTTTTTCCGGCAAAACTGTTTTTGATAAAATCCGCCACAATGTTTTTGAGTACGCCGAAAGTCGCCAACATATTTTTTGCAAATCGAGAAACGCTTGGTCGCAATACAAGGAAATTTTGGAAACCGCAAGGAAATTTCCTAAAGACACGACTTTGTGTTTTATTTTGGGTCCGACTGCAACAGTTGCTGCTTGGGATTTGGCACACGAAGGCTATACAGCTTTTGATATTGGTCATATCGCTAAAGATTACAACGCATACATGGAAAAAATGGAAAAAAATTCCAAAACAAATGCCGAATTTTTTGCGCCTGACTGAATAAAAATTTTTCATCGCTTGATAAAATTTTTTGCAATGTTATAATCAGCGCGTAAAAAATTTTTTTGTAGGGAGCGAGTTTATTGGCAGAAAATGTTTTTGATACACTGAAGGAGCGCGGATTTATTGCGCAATGTACTGATGAAGAGCAAGTTAGAAAATTGCTTGGCGAAAAAAAAGTTACATTTTATATTGGATTCGATCCGACAGCTGACAGTTTGCATGCCGGTCATTTTATTGCGCTTATGGTTATGGCGCATATGCAACGCGCAGGTCATCGACCAATAGCTTTAGTTGGCGGCGGCACAGGTACTGTTGGCGATCCTTCAGGCAGAACTGATATGCGCAAAGTTATGACTGATGAAATTATCGAACACAACTGCGAACAGTTCAAAAAACAAATTGCGCGATTTATTGATTTTTCGGACGACAAGGCTTTAATGGTGAACAATGGCGACTGGTTGCGGAAATTGAATTATATTGATTTACTGCGCGAAGTCGGCGCACATTTTACAGTAAACAGAATGTTGGCGGCGGAATGTTATAAACAGCGTTGGGAAAAAGGTTTAACCTTCTTGGAATTTAATTACATGGTTATGCAGGCGTATGATTTTTATAAACTTAACGCCGATTATGATTGCGAAATGGAACTTGGCGGCGACGATCAATGGTCAAATATTATTGCCGGCGTTGAACTTACAAGACGCAAAACAGGTAAAGCTGTTTTTGGTTTGACTAACAAATTGCTGACTAAAAGCGACGGCACAAAAATGGGCAAAACTGCAGGCGGCGCACTTTGGCTTGATGCTGATAAAGTTTCGCCTTACGACTTTTATCAATATTGGCGCAATGTTGATGACGCTGATGTCAAAACTTGCCTAAGCTTGCTGACTTTCTTGCCAATGGAGGAAGTTAACAGGCTCAGCAATTTGAAAGATTCTGCAATAAATGAAGCTAAAAAAATTCTGGCTTATGAAGTTACAAAATTAGTGCACGGCGAGGACGCGGCTAAATCTGCTGAAAAATCTGCAACTGAAATTTTCACAGGTCAAAGTTCAGAAAATATGCCGACTGTTGAAATTGAAAATGTTATTGGCAAAAAAATTCTGGACGTGCTTGCTACCGAAAAAATTGTTGAATCCAAAGCTGAAGGACGCAGATTGATTGCGCAAAATGGCTTGACGCTGAACGACAACAAAGTTACCGACGCTGATTATATTTTTGCTGAATCTGATTTTGAAAATAATTCTGCAGTAATTCGCAAAGGCAAGAAAAAATTCTACAAGCTGGTTATCAAATGACGCACGGACTTGTAATTGTTCACACAGGCGATGGCAAAGGCAAAACTACTGCTGCACTTGGTTTGGCACTTAGAGCTTTCGGAGCCGGACTCAGAGTTTTAATTTTGCAGTTCATAAAAGGCAGTCAAACTTACGGCGAACTTGACGCGCTGAAAATTTTAGCTGAACATTCGCCACAAATTAAAATTCAACAGTGCGGTCTTGGTTTTACAACCAAAGGCAACAAATCTGATCATCAAAAAGCAGCGCAAGAAACTTTGCACTTGGCGCGTCAGGAAATTTTTTCCGGCAGCTGGGATTTAATTATTTTGGACGAAATTAACTACGCCGTGAAATTTAATTTGATTTCTGAAGCCGAAATGTTAAATTTGATTGAAATTAAGCCGCCAAATTTGCATTTAGTTTTCACAGGACGCGATGCAACTGAAAAACTAATCGACCGCGCAGATTTAGTTACCGAAATGAAATTGATAAAGCATCCTTTTCAAGCAGGAATTAAAGCGCAAGTCGGAATTGAATTTTAAAAAAATAACCTCCCTAGCGGAGGATTTTTTTTAAGCAATTTTTGATTTCAAGTTCGGAAATTTCGGTTGAAATTTTTGTTTCGCCGATTTTTTTTAATAAAATCCAATTTATTTTGCCGTGCAAATTTTTTTTGTCACGCAAAGTTGCCAAATAAATTTTTTCAACTGAACAATTTTCAGCTTTAACAGGCAAATTAAATTTTTTAATTAAATTAGTCAGGCGTAAAATCTCAGCGTCGGAAATTTTGCTTAAAATTGCCGCGCCAATCATTCCGATTGCAACAGCCTCGCCGTGCCGATATTTTTTGTAATTTGTTTCGACTTCGACAGCATGCGCGATTGTATGACCAAAATTTAAAATGAAGCGCAAATTATTTTCATGTTCATCAAGGCTTACAATTTCAGCTTTAATTTCGCAAGAACGCTTGATTATTTTTTCCAGAACTTCAACTTCGCAATTTAAAATTTTTTCAGCGTTATTTTCAAGATAAGCAAAAAATTTTTCATCGCAAATTGCGGCAACTTTGATAACTTCAGCCAAGCCGGATTTTATTTCGCGCTCCGGCAAAGTTTTTAAAGTCGCCAAGTCAACAAAAACTGCACGCGGCTGATAAAATGCGCCAATTAGATTTTTTCCAAGCGCGTGATTTACTGCAGTTTTTCCGCCAACTGAGGAATCAACCTGCGCCAATAAACTTGTCGGCACTTGAACAAAATCAATTCCACGCAGGTAAGTCGCCGAAACAAAACCTGCCAAATCGCCAACAACTCCGCCACCAAAAGCCACAATCAAAGACTTTCTGTCAAGACCGAGTTCAATTGCGCATGTAAAAATTTTTTCTGCAAAATCGAGTGTTTTTGAATTTTCGCCGGCAGGAATTGTAAAAATTTCAAAATCAATTTCAAAAATTTTTAATTCTGAAAAAAATTTTTCTCCGCAGGCTTTTAAAACATTTTCATCAGTCACGACCAAAATTTTGCTGAAATTCTTTTCAAAAATAAATTGCGCACATTCAGCAAAAATTTTTTCGCCAATTAAAATTTTATAACTTTTCGCGCCAAGTTCAACTTTAATTTCTGTCATAAAAAATCACCTTCAGCAGGATTAACATAAATAGTTTTTTGGTTGAAAAAATTTACAAAGCCGGGTTTTGCGCCGGAAGGTTTTTTCACAAACTTTATTTTTGTGTAATCGACCGGAACTTTTGAGGACTCGGCGGCTTTTGAAAATTTTGCTGCAAGCTGCGCCGCGTAAATTAAATTTTCTTCGCTCGGCTCAATTCCATTACAACGCAAAATTACATGCGAACCTGTAATATCTTTTGTATGCAACCAAATATCTTCAGGCGCGGCAATTTTGAAAGTCAATTTGTCATTCTGCGCGTTGTTTTTGCCGATTAAAATTTCTGTGCCGTCCTTCGCAAAAAACTTAAAAGGCTCGGACTTCTTGCTTGACGCAGTTTTTTTTCTGCCTTCCTTCAAATAATTTCCTGCAACAAGTTCAGTTTTAATTTCATCAATCTCCGCCAAACTTTCGCAAGAATTTAAGGCGTGCTCGACAGTTTCAAGATAAATAATTTCTGCACGACATTTTTCAATCTGTTCTGTAATAAAATTTTTTGCGCGCTTGAGTTTGTCATATTTCTTATAAAAATTTTGCACATTCGCGGCGATTGTAATTTTTTTATCGAGCGG
>CAJOPJ010000254.1 GCA_905236325.1 uncultured Selenomonadaceae bacterium | reverse complement strand
CAATCGCGTTATCACAGTTGACTTGCACGCTGCACAAATTCAAGGCTTTTTTGACATTCCTGTTGATCATTTATTTGCCGCACCTGTCATTGCCGATTATTTTCATGGTCACGACTTCGGCGGCGAATTGGTTGTTGTTTCGCCTGATTTAGGCGGAGTCACTCGCGCCAGAATTTTAGCTGACTTTTTAAAAGCACCAATCGCTATTATTGAAAAACGCCGCCCACGCCCCGGCGAAGCTGAAGTTATGAACATTATTGGCGATGTTCAAGGCAAAGTTACATTGATGATTGATGATATTGTTGATACTGCCGGCAGTCTTTGTGAAGGTGCAAAAGCACTTAAAAATCTCGGCGCAAAATGTGTTTTGGCTGCTTGCACTCATGCTGTTTTTAGCAAAAACGCTGTCGAAAAAATCAATAATTCCGACATAGAAAAAATTGTTATTACAGACACAATTCCCCTTCCAAAAGACAAAGAGTCGTCAAAAATTGTTGTACTGTCAATGGCAAAATCTATTGCCGATGTCATTACAATGATTCAAGCGCGACGCTCTGTCAGCGTTTTGTTCAGGTAATTACAATCAGAGAAAGGACTTGTTATTTTGGAACAGTTGAAATTAGCAACAAAAATTGCAGACTTGCTTAAAGAAAAGCACGCGTTGAAATGTCCTGTTTGCAACTCAGAAAATGTTGCTGTGTTTGACAGCATTTTTGCGCGTTCACTTAATGGCAAAAACGCATTGCCTTGCGCACTTATAGTTTGCCAAGATTGCGGTTTTGTGCGCGAACACGCCATTGATTCGCTCGGTATTAAAGTCAAAGTGGAGCGCAACGCTTCAGCTGATGTCTGACAATTAAAAACTACAAGCTAAAAAAATGTTTAGCGGCGTTTAACCGTGCCGCTATTTTTATTGGAGGAAATTTTATGGCAAAAGAAACTTTGGAATTTCAAGCCGAAACTAAACGCTTGCTTGATTTAGTAATTAACTCAATTTACACCAACAAAGAAATTTTCCTGCGCGAACTTATTTCCAATGCATCCGACGCTATTGACAAACTGCATTTTGAATCGCTGACCAATCCAAATTTGCTTGAAGGCGATGATAATTTTGAAATTTTTGTTCTGCCCGACAAAAATACAAAAACTTTAACAATTTCCGACAATGGTATCGGCATGACGCGCAGTGAAGTTATCTCAAACATCGGCACAATTGCAAAATCCGGCACAAAGGCTTTCCTAGAAAAAATTAAAGCAGACGACGGCAAATTTGATGAAGAACTCATCGGACAATTCGGCGTTGGTTTTTATTCAGCGTTCATTGTTTCTGACAAAGTTGAACTTATCACAAAACGCGCCGGCGAAACTTCAGCTGTCAAATGGACTTCGGAAGGCGCAGGCGATTATACCATTGAAGATTGCGAAAAAGATAAACGCGGCACGACAATTATTTTGCATTTAAAGCCGGAATGTAGCAGCGATGAGGAATATAATTTTTTAGAAACTCACACGCTGGAAACTTTAATTAAAAAATATTCCGACTACATTCGCTATCCAATCAAGATGAACTTTGTTTCGCGCGATGAAAATGACAAGGAAACTATCGAAGTTCGCACGGTTAATTCAATGCAGCCGCTTTGGTCACGCAATAAAGCTGAAATTAAACCTGCCGAGTATGATGAATTTTTCAAACACCAATTTCATGAATGGGAAACTCCATTGGAAATTTATCACACAAAAGCCGAAGGCACAACTGAATACACCGCGCTACTTTGCATACCAAAACGCGCAGCAGTTAATTTGTACTACGCCGACTATGAAGGCGGCTTACAACTTTATTCACGCCATGTGTACATAATGGACAAATGCAAAGACTTCCTGCCGGATTATTTGCGCTTTGTCAAAGGCTTAGTCGATTCGCCCGACTTGCCGCTGAATATCTCACGCGAAATTTTACAACAAAGCCGCGAAGTTAAAAAAATCGGCAATGCGTTGGAAAAAAATATTTTAAAACAACTGGCTAAAATGCTGAAAAATGACCGCGCTAAATATGAAACTTTCTGGCTTGAATTTGGTAAGTCGCTGAAAATTGGAGTTTACAACAGTTTGTACGACGAAAAAGTCAAAGACAACCTCAAAGATTTATTGCTGTTCACTTCCTCAAAGGAAGGCAAATTAATAACGCTGGCTGAATATGTTGAAAATATGCCGGAAAATCAGCAGAAAATTTATTGCGCGGTTGGCAATTCAGCCGAAACAATTTCCAAAATGCCACAAATGGAAATGATACAAGAGCGCGGTATGGAAGTTCTTTGCTTGATTGATCCTGTCGATGAATTTGCAATCAGCGCACTGCAAAAATACGCCGATAAAGACTTTCAATTCATTAACCGCGAAGATTTTGAACTTGATGACGAAGAAGCCAAAAAAGCTAAATCTGAAGTCGAAGAACTTGCAAAATCACATGAAGAACTGCTTAAAGATGTTAAAGACGCAATCGGCGACGAAGTCTTTCAAGTGCGCTTGACTTCCGGCTTAAAAACCGGCGCAGTTTGTTTAGCTACCGGTGCAACTGGTCCTTCACTTAACATGGAAAAAACTTTCGCCGCAATGAACAATCCGTTCATGAAAGCAGTTCGCATTTTGGAAATAAATCCTAAACATGAAATTTTTAAAAAACTCAGCGGACTTCACGCTCTTGGCAAAGATTCCGCCGACTTCAAGGATTTTTGCAATTTGCTTTACGCGCAAGCACTTTTGATTGAAGGTATTATGCCTAAAAATCCTGTCGAGTTGGCAAATAAAATTGCAGATTTAATGATTAAATAAAAATATTTTTTATCTATCGGAACTTGTTTCGGCAAGTTCTATTTTTTTATTTATGAAGTCTATCTGAATTTTTTTTTAAAATTTTCACAAATTCTTGACAATGAAAAATTTAAGTATTAAAATGCGCGTGTCTTGAGGGACAGCAAAGGGAATAATTCAGAGGAAACATGGACACTCTTGAAAACAAACTCCTAAGCTGAATCAAGGCAGAAAAAATTTATTTTCAACTGTTCATCT
>CAJOPJ010000253.1 GCA_905236325.1 uncultured Selenomonadaceae bacterium | reverse complement strand
GAAAGACATCACGGCGTTGTTTTGGAAGAAATTTTGAAAAAGTACAAGCCGGAAAAATCTGAAGTTACGACAGAAAAAATTTATGTCTGTCCTATTTGCGGATATGAATATGTCGGTGACATAAATTCTGAACCCGATGATTGGGCTTGCCCTCTTTGCGGTCAACCTAAATCTGTATTCGTAGAGAAAAAATAATTTTAAATGAATTTTTTTGAGCTTGCAAAGGCGAGATATTCCTGCCGCAAATTTTCTGTACAACCTGTTGAGGGAGAAAAAATTTTGCAAATTTTAGACGCGGCAAATTCTGCGCCAAGTTCCGCCAATATTCAAAACGTCCGCCTTTGGGTAGTTCGTACTGCAGAAAATTTAGAAAAAGTTTATGACACAACGCCTTACAAATTTGGCGCGTCTACATTTATCGTTGTCGGCGGTGATGAATCTGCCATACGAAAGACGGAGGCTAAAGACGATTATCTTAATTTGGCAATGGTCAATGGAAGTATCGTTGGTACGCATATTATTTTAGCCGCAAAGTCTCTGGGTCTTGATTCAACTTGGGTTGGACTTTTGGATAGGATTAAGCTCAAAGAATTTTTTCCGAAGATGAAAGATTATACAATCATTGGAATTTTTCCTATCGGCTATGCGTCGCCGGAGCGTGAAGGTCAACCGCATAAGTGGCACACTCAACGTAAAGGCGTTGACAATATAACGACTTGGCTTTAAATCGGAGGTAACAAAATGAAAAACGTTGTAATTATTTCGGGACATCCCAGCTTGAAAAATTCCGTTGCTAACCAAACTATTCTTGACGAAATTGCTAAACTTTGTCCGCAAGCTGAAATTCGCAAAATTGATGAACTTTACCCTGACTGCAAATTCGACGTTAAGGCGGAGCAGGCGGCGCTTGAAAAAGCGGACGTGATTATTTTCCAGTATCCTACTCATTGGTACAGCGTGCCGGGAATTTTGAAACTTTACATTGATAAAGTTATGGAGCACGGCTGGGCTTACGGTTCAAAAGGTACGGCGTTGAAAGGTAAAGCTTTTATCGCGTCGACGACTTTAGGTGCTCCGGAAAATCTTTATTCCGCTGAAGGCGCTATGAAACATACTGTTGACGAATTTTATTTTCCGATTAAGCAGTACTCCGCACTTTGTGGGTTGGACTTCAAAAAACTTTTTTACACTTGCGGTATGATGTACGTTCCAGGTATCACGACGGACGCGCAGAAGGCGGCACTTGTCGATAAGGCGAAAAAGCAAGCGGCTGATATTGTTGAGTGCATTAAGTCTTTGTAAAAATACTTTTTAAAAATAAATCTTGTCTCCGATTCAATGTCGGAGATTTTTTTTATTTTTTAGGAGAACTTAAAATGAAAAAAAGTATTACCATTGACAAAAACAAGTGTATTCATTGCGGAATGTGCATTAAAGATTGCATTGTTAATTGCCTTATGTTTGATGAAAATAAAATTCCGAAATACATTGACGGCGGCGAAAAAATTTGCGTAGGTTGTCAACATTGTATGGCGATTTGTCCTAAAGGCGCGTTGAGTTTTGGTGGAAAAAATCCCGATGATTCCGAGCCGATTAATTTTTGTAAGAGCGATGAACTTTTGAATTTGATTAAGTCTCGCAGAAGTTTTCGCACTTTCCAAGAAAAAGATATTCCGCAAGAAAAAATTTCAAAATTAATTGAAATGCTTGCGTATCCTCCGAAAGGCGGCAATGTTGATGATTTACATTTCAGTATCGTAAGTACGGTTGAAAAAATGCGCGAAATTAAAAAGTTTACTTACGATAAAATTTTTTCAATGCAAACTGATTCGCCTGTAATAAATTTTTGCAAAGAAAATTACAAAAACGGCAAAGATTTTATTTATCGTGGCGCGTCGTCACTGATAGCGGTTTCAGTTGATAAATCAAAAGCGATAATCGGCTGTGAAAATGCCGATCCGATTATTGCGCTGTCATATTTTGAATTGTACGCGCAGAGTTTGGGCTTGGGAACAGTTTGGTCGGACGCAACTTTATCAATTATGCAAGAAATTCCTGAAGTAAGAGAATTACTCGAAATTCCGAAAAATTTCACGCTGAATTACACAATTTTATTTGGAGTACCAAAAATAAAATATAAACGAACAGTTCAGCGTGAACCTGCCAACGTAACAATGATTTAGAAAAATTTTACTAATAATAGGCGAAATTGTAAATTGACAAGCGCAATTAACCTGCTAAAATTAAAAAATTGTTATGAAGGAGTTGGCATAGTTTGTTTGTAGATATAATCAAAAAAGTTCCAACAAGAGATTACGGCATTGAAGGTCTTGAAGTTCACGTCGATCACACGCAGACAGGTACAATTTATTTTGTAAGCGCCGAAAAGGAAGTTGTCTTCCCTGAACATTCTCACGCCGCGCAGTGGACGATTGTCGTAAGTGGTTCTTGTACTTTTGTTGCAAACGGTGAAACAAAGATTTATAATGCCGGTGAAACGTATTTCATTCCTGAAGGTTTGAAACATCAAATTACTTTGCACGCGGGTTATTCGGAAGTCGATTACGTCGACGACCCGCTTGACGGAGAGG
>CAJOPJ010000252.1 GCA_905236325.1 uncultured Selenomonadaceae bacterium | reverse complement strand
TTAGCTGATATTTAAAAATTATTTTGGACAGGCAATAACCCAAGGCTGATTACGCTGATTTTCCGGCAACATTGAATGATCAAACCACATTGCAAAAAATTTTTCGCCATTTTCAACAACATAGCCATCTTGATTGTGGTCGCAAGTATCGTAAGAATCAGCCAAAATCAAAACATCATCAAGCGTCGTTTCTGTGTTCAAGTCGTCATAGCCAATAATAACGCGCCAATGTCCGCCCCAGTCAACATTTTCAACAATAATTGGCTTGCCTGCGCCCAAATTTTCCAGTACCCAATCAGCAAAATCTTGATATTCTTCAAATGGCGAATTTGTCATTGAACTTTCAACTTGCCAACCAATCGACTTAAAAAAATTTGCAACGCCTTCAACACTTGTACCGATAGGATAAGGCTTAGTTTGCATTTTTTCAGCCAAAGTCATTTCATCAAAATCGCAGTTACCATAATAATAAAGCACAGTTAAACCTGCCGCAGGTCCGCAAGTATTTTCACGCGTCTGTTGGTAAGTTGGATAATGCTTAAGCAAGACAATATTTTGAGTCGGTTGAGTTAAATTATAAAAATCTGCGTGATTGAAATAATTTGACTGCGCGTGATTTATTGTGTTCGGTGCAGATGATGCGCCTTCAGATTGAGTATCTAAACCGGCAGGATATGGAATTTGCTGTGCGCAATTTGCGCTTAATGTTGCACTGATTGCAAAAATTCCTGCAGCCAGCACAGTAAAAATTTTTTTCTTCAAAATAAAAACTCCTACAAAACAAAAAATAAACCTATGCACGAATTTTAATTGCAAAGGTTTTATTTTTCAATACTAAAATTTATTTTGCTTGTGAAATTTTTTCAATAAGCACCACGCGAAGTCAGTACAGCTTTAACAGTTTTGAACAGATACATTATATCAATCCAAACCGACCAGTTGCGGACGTACCAAGTATCCATTGCGACGCGTTCTGCGTAAGTTGTATCGCTGCGCCCGGAAACTTGCCACATTCCGGTAATTCCGGGCGGCACCATGTAATATTCGCGAATATTTGCGCCGTACTTTTCAATTTCTTCGGCAACAATAGGACGCGGACCGACTAAAGACATTTCGCCGCGAATGACATTCCAAATTTGCGGCAATTCATCAAGGCTTGTCCTGCGTAAAAAATTTCCAAATTTTGTAACGCGAGGATCGTGCGTCAGCTTGAAAGATTCATTCCATTCGCGCTGTGCGTCAGGATTTTTTTCAAGATATTCCTGCAATTTTTTTTCAGCGTCAGGAATCATTGTTTGAAATTTGTAGCAGAAAAATTTTTTGCCGTGCATACCGACGCGCTTGTGAGCAAAAATAATTTTGCCGTGATTTTCCCAAGCAACAATCAAACTAAGCGCAATTAAAATTGGCAAAATTAAAACCCCGCCTGTTATTGTCAAAATCAGATCAAAAATGCGCTTAAAAATTCTGTTGTAGCGGCTTGCAAGATTATTGCGCAAATTGAGCATCAAAATTTTTTCGCTGAACAAAATTGAAGCATCGACACCTGCCATTGGCGTACCAATTAAGTCGGGAATGAATGAAACTTTTTTGACTTTGGATTGAATGTCGTTAATAAGTTCTTGCAAATGTTCTTTGCTGATACCGGGTGCGGCGATTATTACATTTTGAACTTTCAGGCGGCGAATAATTTTTCTTGCGTCATTGAAGCCGCCAAGTACAGGAAATTCCTGCGGCAAAGTTTCTGAAATTGGATGGTCGTCAATTAAGCCAATGACTTTGTACCTGTAACCTAAATCTTCACGCGCGAATTTAATTACAAGTTCGGCAGTCAAACCTGCGCCGATTATTAAGACAGGTTCGCTTAGCAGATTTTTGATTTTTAAAAATTTCAGTACGGTGTATCTGATTATACAGACATTGCACAACACCAATAAGCCGAACAAAATTATAAACAAGCGCGAGGTTTGGTGACCAATTTGCGTAAAATAAATTGTGATTATTGAGGCGATAAAGCCATAAAAGACTGATGTAAAAATATCGCGCATTGTATCGACTACAGGTTTCATTTGTCGATAGGAACGCGAATGACCAAGAAAAATTAAAAACAAAAGCGGCACCCAGCCAAAGATGTAGTCATTGGAATAGCTGTAAGTTACTTTGTTCCAAAAATCAAGCGCGTCACGCAGAAAAAATGCAATGTATTCAGTCAACACTATTCCAATGTAGTCAAAAAACATAAAAAGTAGCGTTGTTCCTACATTTTTCATTCTACATTCTCCATTGTCAATTGCATTAGTCGTTAGAAATTTTTAGCGACGGTGTCTAGTGTCAATTTAAAAGTTGTGCCCTTGCCGAGTTTACTTTCGACTTCAATTTTAATATTGTGATTATCGGCAATCCACTTTGCGATTGAAAGTCCTAAGCCGCTTCCGCGCACATCTTTAACTAAATCTTCGCTGTCAATTCGCACAAGGCGTTCAAAAATTTTTTCAAGATTTTCTTGCGCAATGCCAATTCCGGTATCTGAAATTTCTATTTTTACTTTGTCGCCTACAAGTTCTGAACTGACAGAAATTGTTCCGCCGGATGGAGTGTATTTTGTGGCGTTGTCAAGGAAAATTCTGAGCAGTTGCAAAATCATTGTCCTGTCGGCGTAAATTTGTGCTGAATCATTTTTTAGCAATAAAATTTTGTGCGTGTGTATTGAAATTTGCATTTTGCGCATAACTTCGCTGACAACTTCAGCAATATCAAATTGTGTTTTATAAATTTTTTGGCGATTTTGATCTGTGCGCGAAATGAATAAAAAATTTTCCAGCAGTCTTTTCATGTTTTCAACTTCGGAGCGAATTGCGTCTACGCTTTCAATGCGCAAGGAATCATCTTCCGAGCCATAATTGTCCAAAATATCAATATAGCCGGAAATTACAGTTGTGGGCGTTCTAAGCTCGTGCGACGCGTCGGAAACAAATTTTTGTTGTTGAGTGATTCCGCCTTGAAGTCTGTCAAGCATCGCATTTAAAGTTTTTGCAAGCATTGAAAGTTCATCATCAGCCGGCGGAATTGAGATTCTGGAATCAATTTTATTGTAAGCAATTTTCTGTGCTAAATTTGTCATTGTGCTGATTGGCATTAAAATTTTTCGACTGACAAAGTTACCAACCTTCAGTGCGCCGATTAAGCCGAAAATATCTAAGCAAATTAAAAAAATTGACAGCTGCTCAAAAATATTGCTCATTGAAGTTATGGTGCGATAAAAATATAAAATTACATGGTCATCGTCGTGAATATAATCAAAACGCGCACGATAAACCAAAGCATTGCCAACTTTTGCGATGTCAAAATTTCTGTTTGCCAAAAATGGCTTATCTTTCAATTTATAAAAATCAAAATTTTCATTTGAAAGATAGGTTGGGTCGCTGTCAATAAAAAGTCCGCCGTCTTTATCAAATACACGCAAAACTACACCTGCAACCAAAGGTTCGCGGAGTATGTTTGGGCTTACGTAATTTTCGTCCTCTTCAAGCATTACCAAAAGTTCTTTTACTTTTTCAAGGCTGTATTCAATGGTAGTTTCGGCAGGGTGATAAAGCGCGTAAGAAACGCCATACCAAAGACCAAAGTTCATCAGCAAAATCAGCATTATAAAACAAGTTGCGTAGGTAAAGGTTATTTTTGTAGAAATTGCGGCTTTACGATAAAAATTTTTTGTTTTTTCAATAATTTGCATAGAAATTTCCCCTGCAATGATTTATAATCTTGGTTATTCTATCAAAAATATATATTTACTTCAATTAAAAATAACTTGCAGGATTTTTAAATTGAAAAATTGAAAAAATAAAAGCAGCTGTTTGAAAGGTGGAAATTTTATGAACGAAATTAAAGATTGGGTGGTTTCTATTGTCGGTGCTATTGTAATTGCACTTTTTATACGCACATTTATTGTTGAACTTTATGTTGTGGATGGTCCAAGTATGCGCCCGACACTTCAACACGACGAACGCCTTGTTGTAAATAAATTTATCTACTACTTGCGAAATCCTGAGCACGGCGAAATTATTATCTTCCGCTATCCACGCGACCCGAGTCGTGATTTTATTAAGCGCGTTATTGCTGTTGCCGGCGACACAATAGAAATTAAGGAAGGTCGCGTTTATGTCAATGATGAAATTGTCCGCGAAGACTACATTGCAGAAAAAACACGCAGTGAATATCCAAAAGTAACTGTGCCGGAAGGAACTTTATTTGTTTGCGGCGACAACAGACAAAATTCACTCGACAGCCGCAGTTCTGATGTTGGATTTTTGCCACTGGAAAATGTCAAAGGCAAGGCAATTTTAGTTTTCTGGCCGACAGATAAATTTAAAGTCCTGCCTTGAAATTTAAATAAAAAAAATCCTCCGCTTGGAGGATTCAGACTGTTGACAAAGTACTTTTCAATATTTAGCTTCGGCAAAAAAATCTTTCAGCGTAAAAAAATTTAATTTTTCAGAAAAGTTTTCTTGACAGAACCGATTGTTAAATTTTCCATTTGCAAAAGCCAGCCTTTTATAAGAAAAACACCTCCTGACTGCTTTATGTCACATCAGAAGGTGTCTTTTTACTTTTACCTATAGTTTGTATCCTCCGCTGGGAGGATTTTTTTTTTGCAAAAATTTTCTATTATTTGCGATTTTTCAAAATGTAGACAGTTTGAGATTTTAATTTGCCGTTCGCAGTTCTAATTTTAAAACCGCCTTCAGCAACTTCAACCTGTAAATTATTTTGCGTTACAAAAACCTGCAGTAAAATTTTTGCGCTGTCAGAAAAAATATCGGCTGCATTTTTAAGTCCTGCGTCATAATAATCAATCGGACAGCCAAAATCATAGCCGAACATACCTTCAACAAATTCAACTTCAGCAGGCTTATCAATGATTTCATAATCTTGCGTGGAAATTTTTTGCTTGGCGGAATTTTCGGCGTATGGCGTAATTTCTGCGTCGCCGAAAACTTCCGAACTGAAAAACATCTGCGCGGTTACATCTGAGATATTTTCGCCGTCGTACTTAATGCTAATTTCATTGTCGTTTGAAATGCCATAAATTATCTGAACTTTTTTATTGTCAATTTCAGCAGAAAATTTAACACCTTCGTCCAAAATTTCTGACTGCCAAAAAATTTTAGCAAAATCAGTTGCGCCGTCCACCAAAACAATCCCGGCGTCAAAATTATTTTCACATTCGCCGACTTCGGAAAAAGTTTTCAGAACAAATTTATTTGCAAAATTTTTGTCACGGAAACGCATTGAAACAATTCTTGCGCCAAAATCTGTAACTTTAAGTTCATTGCCTTTGTTGTTTCGCAAAGTAAAAACTTGCGCAACCTGTCCGTCAGAAGTTTTGCCGAATGTTTCAGTTTTTATGTTCGCCATTTTTTATTTACTCCTTTTGTCTAGCCAACCTGAAATATTTTTTTGTCTTGCGCGTGCAACAGCCAAATTATTTGCCGGAACATTTTCAGTAATTGTGGAACCTGCGGCAACATAAACGCCGTCTTCAAGTTCAACAGGCGCGACCAAGTTTGAATTACAACCGACAAAAACATTATCGCCAATTTTCGTGCGGAATTTTGTTTTGCCGTCGTAATTAACAGTAATTGTACCACAGCCCATGTTACAGCCTGCGCCCATGTCCGTGTCGCCAATATATTGCAGGTGTGGAAGTTTTGAACCATCGCCGATTGTGGAATTTTTAACTTCGACAAAGTTGCCAATTTTAACTTTTGCAGAAATCTTGCTGCCCGGGCGAATGTGAACATAAGGTCCTAAAATTACGCCGTCACAAATTTCACTTTCGTGGCAGTAGCTAAAATGCGCCGTGACATTATTTCCAACAATCATATCAGTAAACCGCGTTGAAGGACCAATTTCACAATCCGTGCCGATTTTGGTTTTGCCTTCAAGGTATGTGTTCGGATAAATAATT
The DNA here is from genome assembly GCA_905236325.1 of uncultured Selenomonadaceae bacterium. Classification (GTDB taxonomy): domain Bacteria; phylum Bacillota; class Negativicutes; order Selenomonadales; family Selenomonadaceae; genus Quinella. Next base: position 527 of record CAJOPJ010000252.1, on the reverse strand, counting down.
GTGTCCTGCCCGACTTCGACTTCGGAATCAATAAAAGTTGTCGCAGGGTCAATAATTGTAACGCCGCTTTCCATAAGCTGAATATTTTTGCGTTGGCGGAGAATTTTTTCGGCTTCTGCAAGTTGGACGCGCGAATTTACGCCGAGAATTTCTGTAAAACTTTCAGCAGTGAATGTAGAAATTTTTTCGCCTTCAGATTTTAAAATTGCCAACACATCAGGCAAATAATATTCACCCTGCGAATTGTCATTTTTAACTTTGTCAAGCGCGTTGAAAAGTTTTTGCGCGTTGAAGCAATAAATCCCTGCGTTAATTTCGCAAATATTTTTTTCAGCGTCAGTTGCGTCTTTGTGTTCAACAATTTTTGCAAAGTTGCCGTCCGTGTCGCGAACAATTCTGCCGTAACCTGTCGCGTCAGAAATTTTTGCAGTTAAGACAGTTGCGGCGACTTGTGAATTTTTATGCGCGTCTGAAAAATTTTTCAGCAGTTTTGAAGTAATCAGCGGCGTATCTCCGCACAAAATCAT
>CAJOPJ010000251.1 GCA_905236325.1 uncultured Selenomonadaceae bacterium | reverse complement strand
TTTTTTAGCATTTTAAATTACAGATTTTTTTGTAAAATAATTTGTCCATTAGGTGCAATTTATGGAATTTTGAACAAAATTAGTTTTTATCGGCTGAAAATTGACAAAACAAAATGTATTTCGTGCGGAAAATGTAAAAAAATTTGCCGAATGGAAGTAAATCCTGTCAGACAAACTGACTGTACAGAATGTATTTTATGCGGCGATTGTGAAAAAATTTGTCCGACTGCCGCAATAAAAATTAAATTAAGTTGAAGTAAATTCTGCCTTGTGATAAAATTTCACGGCGGAAATTTTTTTATTTTTGGAAGGAGTAGTAAAATTGGAAAATAAAATACAAAGTTTGAAGGAAATGGCAGAACAAGCAATAAAATCAGCGTCAAGCAATTTGAAGGAACTTGATGAAGTCAGAGTAAAATTTCTTGGCAAAAAAGGCGAATTGACAACTTTACTGCGCGGAATGAGTCAATTAAGCGCAGAGGATAGACCAAGAATCGGCAAAATTGTTAATGAAGCGCGCGCACAAATTGAACAACTTTTGGCAGAAAAAAATTCTGAACTTAAAGCACAGGAATTAAAAAATAAATTGGCGTCGGAAAAAATTGATGTAACTTTGCCGGGCAGACAAGTTCACGCAGGAAATTTGCATCCGCTGACTTTGACGCTGAACAAAGTTAAAAATATTTTTATTGAAATGGGCTACAGCGTTGAGGAAGGTCCTGAAGTCGAAACAGATTATTTCAATTTTGAAGCGTTAAATTTGCCAAAAGACCACCCTGCACGCGATATGCAGGATTCATTTTACATTACTGAAGAAATTTTGCTCAGGACGCAAACTTCGCCTGTTCAAGCGCGTACAATGCAAAAAAATACTGCCAATGCGCCGATTAGAATGATTGCGCCGGGCAGAGTTTATCGCCGCGACGATTATGACGCATCTCACGCGCCAATGTTCACTCAGGTTGAAGGTTTGGTTATTGATGAAAATATCACTTTCGCCGACTTGAAAGGTACGCTGGATTATTTTTGTAAAAAAATTTTTGGCGACAGCGCACAGATCAGATTGCGTCCAAGTTTCTTCCCATTCACAGAACCAAGCACTGAAGTTGATGTTTCCTGCGTTATGTGCAAAGGCGCGGACGAACATTGCAAAGTTTGTCACGGTAGCGGCTGGCTGGAAATTTTGGGCGCAGGAATGGTTCACCCAAAAGTTCTGGAAATGAGCGGCTACGACTCAAGCAAGGTTAGCGGTTTTGCGTTCGGTCTTGGCATTGAAAGAATTGCGATGCTGACTTACGGCGTGGACGATATGCGACTGTTTTTCGACAATGACATCAGATTTTTAAATCAATTTTGAAGTGCGATTATTGACTTTGGAGGGAGAAAATTAAATGCAAATTTCTACTAAATGGTTAAAAGATTATCTTGAGATAAATTTGTCGGCGGACGAACTGGCAGAAAAATTTACAATGGCTGGTATTCCTGTTGAAAATGTAATTCACGCCGGCGAAGGTTTGGAAAAAGTTGTTACTGGAAAAATTGAAAAAATTACCGCGCATCCGGACTCAGATCATCTGCAAATTTGTCAGCTTAACATTGGCAGCGGCGATTTACTTCAAATTGTAACCGGCGCACAAAATGTTGCTGAAGGACAAATTGTGCCTGTCGCGTTGGTCGGAGCAAATTTGCCTTGCGGTAAAAAAATTTCAAAAGGCAAACTGCGCGGCGTCGTGTCAAACGGTATGCTTTGTTCGGCGGATGAAATGAACATCGAAGGCGATTCGAGCGGAATTTATATTTTGCCGGCTGATACGCCTGTCGGAATTCCTGCGGCTGAAGTTTTAGGCTTGGACGGCGATATTTTGGAATTTGAACTTACAGCAAATCGCGGCGATTGTTTCAGCGCATTTGGTTTAGTTCGCGAAGCCGCAGTTTTAACAGGCAACAAGCCGCACTTTCCTGAAATCAAAGTTCGTGAAGATGATGAAAATGAAGCTAAAAATTTAATCGACATAAAAATTGACGCGCCTGATTTGTGTTCAAGATTTTCAGCGCGTGTTTTAACTGATGTAAAATTATTTCCTTCACCTGACTGGATGCAACAAAGACTTGAAAGCGCAGGAATCCGCGCGATTAACAATGTTGTCGATGTTACAAATTTTGTTATGGTTGAACTTGGTCAGCCAATGCATGCTTATGATTACAACCAAATTGCAGGAAAAATTTTAAACGCACGCCGCGCAGTTTCAGGTGAACAACTTCACACTCTCGACGACTCCAGCAGATTAGCTAAAGGCGATGAACTTGTAATTGCAGACGCAGAAAAAGCCGCAGGTTTAGCAGGCGTTATGGGCGGCTTTGAAACTGAAATTACTGACAAAACTACAACAGTTGTGCTTGAGGCGGCAAGTTTTAATTCTGCGTCGATTCGCAGAACAAGTCGCGCAGTCGGCTTACATTCCGAAGCGTCCGGCAGATTTGAACGCGGCGTAAATCCAAATGCAACTGTCACTGCGCTGGACAGAGCTGCACAACTTTTGCAGGAAATGGGCGCGTGTAAAGTTTGCAAAGGCATTGTCGATAACTATCCTGTGAAAAAAACTGAAGTCAAAGTTAATTTCAATCCTGCGCAGATTAACAACAGGTTGGGTACTGATTTACCTGCCGAAGAAATTACAAAAATTTTAGCCGCGCTTGGCTTTGAAATTTCGACTGACTTTGTGGCGACTGTTCCTGACTGGCGAAACGATGTTACTTTGCCGGAAGATTTGTCGGAAGAAGTCGCAAGAATTTATGGCTTTGATAAAATTCCTGCAACTTTGCCGAAAGGTTCTCAACAAGGCAGACAATCCGCCGTGCAAAATTTCACTGACAAAATTAAATTGACGCTGACAACTTTAGGTATGAATGAGGCAGTTTCTTTCGCCTTTACAAGCCAAGAAACTTTCGACAAATTGCAAATTCCGGCTGACAGTGAGCTGCGTCGCGCCGTGCCGATTATGAATCCACTGACTGATGAAAATCCACTCCTGCGTACAAATTTAGTCGGTTCGATTTTGGAAAATGCGGCAAGAAATTTTTCACGCAAAAATGAAGATGTGCGCTTGTTTGAAATTGCGCCGGTGTTCTTTCCAAAAAATTTGCCTGTCACTGAACAGCCACTTGAAGTTCAAAAACTTTGCGGCTTGATTATGGGCAGACGCGAGCCGAAAGGTTGGAATCAAAGTTCAGCCGAAGTTGATTTTTATGACGCAAAAGGCTTTGTTGAGGAGCTTTTCGCCGCGCTGTCAATTTCAAAATACAGCGTCGAAGTCAGCTTTCATTACGCCTTACATCCCGGCAAAACTGCGGCGTTCAAAAAAGGCAAGGAAGTTATCGCAATTGTCGGCGAAGTTCACCCTGCAGTTGCTGAAAGTTTCGGAATCAACAAGAAAATTTTTGTCTTTGAAGCTGACATTGCGACTTTGATGAAGTACACAGCTAAAAAATTCAGCTTTGAACCGTTGCCGAAGTATCCTGCAATTTCGCGCGACTTGGCGATTTTGGTTGATAAAAATATCGCAGCCGGCGAAGTTGAAAAAGTTATTACAAAGTCGGCAGGAAATTTTTTCAGCGGCGTGACTTTGTTTGATGTTTACACAGGTGACAGAATTTCTGCTGACAAAAAATCTTTAGCATTTGCAATTAAATTCCAGTCGAACGAACGCACTTTGACTGATTCTGAAGCTGACGACGCATTTAAAAATATTTTGTCGCAGGTTGAAAAAACTTTCGGTGCGGAGCTTAGAAGTTGAGGTGTTCGGCTTATGGACGAAAAAAAATCTGCAGGCGCACAACAGCGCGTCGAAGTCGAAATTAACGGCGAAATTTATAAACTGAAAACTGACGATCCTGAAGGCTTGAAAAAAATTGTGCAGATGGTTGATTCGACAATGAAATCAATTTCGCAGAACACACGTACTTTTGCAGGAAGTCGCGTTGCTGTTTCTGCCGCGCTGAAAATTGCTGAAGATTATATGCAACTCAAGAAAGATTATGATGAGCTTTTAGCTTTGCTGGACGAAAATAAATAGGTGGTGACAGCGTGGAGAAAAAGCGCAATTTATTCCGCGCATTTTGGAAATTGTTTAAAGGCTATTGGACTTCGGAGGAAAAATTTAAAGCACTGGGACTTTTCGGCGTGGTAATCGGTTTGAACTTCGCGTCGGTTTGGTTTCTTGTGCAAATCAACACTTGGTACAATGAATTTTATAACGCGTTGCAGGAATATCAGTCAGATTTATTTTGGCCTTTGGTAGGAAAATTTTCTGCGCTGGCGTTTATCTACATAGTTATAGCAGTTTACGCAATTTACCTGCGACAACTCTTGCAAATACGCTGGCGAACTTGGCTTACAAAAAATTATCTCAACGCTTGGATGAGCGGACAAACTTACTACCATTTGCAAAGTTCGACTGATAACCCCGATCAGCGTATTTCTGAAGATATAAATTCTTTCGTGGCGACAACTTTAACTTTGATTGTTGGATTTTTAAAGCAAATTACGACGCTTGTTGCGTTCAGTTTTGTGCTTTGGGAACTTTCGGGCGAATTTAAATTCCAAGTCGGCGGCGATGAATTTATTATTTATGGCTATATGTTTTGGTTTTCGGTAATTTATTCCGGCGCAGGAACTTTTTTAGTGCACAAGGTCGGTAAAAAGCTTATCGGCTTAGAATTTAATCAGCAGAAATTTGAAGCTGATTTTCGATTCAGTATGATGCGCGTTCGTGAAAATTCAGAAAGCATAGCGTTTTATCGCGGCGAAAGTTCAGAGCTTGAAAGTTTTACCGAGCGTTTTAAAAATGTTATAAAAAATTTCCGCGACTTGATGACTAAAACCAAGCACCTGAATTTTTACATCAATGGTTATGGTCAGCTGGCTATTATCGTGCCGCTGATTCTTGCCGCACCGAAATATTTCAGAAATGAAATGCAACTTGGCGGGCTTATGCAGACAATTTCGGCTTTTGGCAGAGTTCAAGACGCACTTTCTTACTTTGTTGACGCTTATCCTACAATCGCAGGTTTGGCGGCGGTTATCAATCGACTTGCCGGTTTTACAGAACATGTTGAGGAAGTTCAGCAAGTCAAGTCGCAGGTTGAAAAAAATCTTGCCGAAAAATTCAAAGTCGAAAATTTAAATATCAGCTTGCCGAATGAAACTAAACTGCTGAAAAATTTGTCACTTGAATTGGATAGCGGAAAAAATTTATTGGTAGTCGGCGCGTCCGGTTGCGGAAAGTCAACTTTGCTTAGAACTTTGGCAGGACTTTGGAATTTGGCGGACGGCAAAATTTCTCTGCCTGAAAATTCAAAAGTCATGTTCCTGCCGCAAAAACCATACCTGCCGCTTGGAAGTTTGCGCCGCGCTTTAATCTATCCTGAAGCCGAAAAAAATTCACCGCCAAATAGCAAATTAAAATCTGTCTTGGCTGAAGTTGAACTGCCTTCCTTGACTGAAAAATTAAATGCAGTCGAAGATTGGAGCAGAATTTTATCAGTCGGCGAACAGCAAAGGCTGGCTTTTGCGCGTGTAATTTTGTCCGAGCCGAACTTTATTTTCTTGGACGAAGCAACCTCAGCTTTGGACGAACCGCTTGAACTTGAAATGTACAAGTTGCTGAAAAAAAATTTGCCGCAAGCTACAATAGTAAGCGTCGCTCATCGCAAGGCTCTGTACCAAGTTCACGACGCAGAATTAAAATTGGATGGCGCAGGTGGTTGGTCTTTTGGAGGAATTTCCAATGACAAAAAAAACTGACAGCCTGCTCTTCAAGTTGGCTTTGGTTTTAGTTTTATTTACAACATTGATTTTAGTTATCGGCGCATTCAACGCCTATGTAAATCAAAATACAGAATACCAAACTAAAGTTGAGGAAAGAATCCAAAATATTGCCTCCGCATTGCAAAAAATGTTGGAAAATGATAGCAAAAACTTTCTGAAGTACCAAAAATATTTTCTGGCTAATCACGACAAAATTTTAATTCCTGCAGATTTTGCAGATTATAAACCTGCGAAGGCAGAATTTGAAAAATTATTTGCAGAAAAATATCCCGGCAAAATTTTTGATGAAGTCGATTTCGATTCAATGCCGGAAGATTTAAAAATTGCGTTTGCAACTTACTATCATGAATACTGGCTTTGGACTTTTGAAAAAATGCGCGA
>CAJOPJ010000250.1 GCA_905236325.1 uncultured Selenomonadaceae bacterium | reverse complement strand
CCCCTGCCTCTGTCGTTATAGCCTCTGTCATAATCGCTACGTCCCCTGTCTCTGTCGTTGTCTTCAAGGACTCTGTCGCGCAATCTTGACCAAAAATCTAAATCTTGCATTTCGGTTTCGCCGGTGATTGAAATTGTTGAATTTAATTCGGCGGCCTCTGTGGAATTGAAACCTAAAGCCATTGCGCCGCATAGCATCAGCGTTGGCAAAAATTTTTTCATCATTCAGTTCACCTCTTTACATCGCTTTGTTACGTGACGGAGTATTTCTGTTTTCAGGATCTGGCGTATTAGGTTCGCGTGGTGCAGGAGTGCGATCGTTCGGTATGACTGAATCGCGAAATCTTGACCAAAAAGCTGAATCGCGCTTATCATCGTTGTTTTGCGTTGAAACATTTATAACAATTTGTTGATTTGCTAATTCTTCGCTATGTTTTTTTTTATAATCCATTCCGCTTGCATTGCTTGAAAGACCGGCAACAATTAACGCGCTAACTATCAGCACAGCAATTATTAAATTTTTTACCGATCTTTTCATAATACTCATTCCCTAAACAGTTTTTTATCTATATCTTGCTCTTGGCGGACCAAAATTTGGAGTTCTGCCACTGCCGCGATTGCCGGCATATTGTGTTGGTCTGCGCGGAACATGTATTGGCGGCGGGCGTTTTGGATGTCTTTGTACATAAGGCGGCGGCGCAGTTTGTCTGCGTCTTTGTGGAATTTCGCGCGGATAAATTTCAAGGCGCGTTCGATAATTTCTGCGATTTTGATTGTGGCGAATTGCCGGCGGAAGAATTGGCATTGCAATTCCTGAACGCAATTCAAATGTCAATTCTTCAGCCGAAACTTTTGCAAGTTCAAAGTTCAAAGTTAAAACAATTGCCAATGCAATTAAAATTTTTGTCATTACAAATTACCAGTGACGTGGTGGCTGAGGTGGTGGTCCATAAGGACGGCGTGGTGGTGGCGGCGGATCATAGCGTGGTGGCGGCGGCGGACCATAACGATGACGTGGAGGTGGTGGCGGTGGTCCATAGCGTGGTGGTGGCGGCGGACCATAAAGATTTTCTGTTTCGACATTGTCGTTGTCTATTGCTGAATCGATTGCTACAACTGTCTGTGTTGTTTCGGCGACTTCGGCTGCTTCTGCTGTAATGTTCAGCCCAAGCGTCAATGCTCCGCAAACTGCTAAAGCTGCCAAGCCTTTACTTAAATTTTTCATGGTGTTCACTACCTTCCTTGTTTGTTAGTTTGCACCCTTTCAGGCGGTGGCGGCGGTGTATATGGCTGATTCTGTTGCTGTCCATAGTCAATTGGAACTTGCGGCGGAGCATATCTTGCCGGCGGCGGTACATATTTAAAATTGTTCGCCATTGGTAAGATTCCAAGTCCGAAAATAAATATTCCGCCAATAATTGCTTGACAAAAAATCTTGCTGAAAAAAAACACTGCGCTCACCACCTAACTTTAAAAAGGTTATTTTTTATTATACAAAAAAAAAAATCCTTGTCATTAAGGATTTATTAAAATTTATTTTTTTGTAAAGTTTTTAGGCAAAAATAAAGTATGGCAAATTTTTTTTCCTGCAAAAGGTTTTAAAGTTTCGAAAGTTGAAATTTATAAAAAAATTTTGCAATGGAGGAATTTTTTATGCGTAAGTATGAAAAGCTGGCGACTGAAATTATAAAAAATATCGGCGGCAAAGAAAAAGTAAATTCACTGGAATGTTGTATAACGCGCTTGAGATTTAGGCTTAAAGATGAAGATATTGCCGACGCGGACGCAATTAAAAATTTGAAAGGCGTGGTAACTGTTGTTCAAAACGGCGGACAATTTCAAGTTGTAATCGGCACTGAAGTTGAGGAAGTCTTCAAGGAAATTTTGGATTATCACGGCGTTAGTACTGTGGACGGCACAAATAGTTTGGAAGATGGCAAGCCTGTTCGACCATTGGATTTGTTTGTTGATACAGTCAGCGGAATTTTTACGCCGGTTTTGGGAGTTTTGGTTGCAAGCGGAATGTTGAAAGGCTTAATTGCGCTTTTGGTAGCATTTAATTTTCTGGAAATTGAAAGTGGTACTTACAAAATTTTAAATGTAGCCGGCGACGCATTTTTTTATTTTATGCCGATATTTTTAGGTTACAGTGCGGCAAAAAAATTCAAAATGGACAATGAATTTACTGCAATGGCAATCGGCGCGGCATTAGTTCACCCAAGTCTTGAAACAATTCAGCAGGGCGATGTTTTATACACAGTTTTTGAAGGCACAGTTTTTTCGTCGCAAATACATGTTGAATTTTTAAGCTTGCCGGTGATTTTGGCGCACTATTCCTCAACAGTTATGCCGATAATTTTCGCAGTTTGGGGTACTGCCAAAATTGAAAGATTTTTTGCACGGAAGATGCCAACAATATTTAAATCTTTCGGCGTGTCATTTTGCACATTGTTAACAGTAATACCACTTACGCTTTTGATTATAGGACCAATGGCAACTTGGTTAGGTCAGGCAATGGGCGCAGTTGCAATTGCAGCGTTCAACTTGAGCCCGATAGTCGCAGGAATTTTTTTAGGCGCGTTTTGGCAAATTTTTGTTATGTT
>CAJOPJ010000249.1 GCA_905236325.1 uncultured Selenomonadaceae bacterium | reverse complement strand
TGGGGGCAAAATTTTTAGGAAAAAAAATCCTGCGTGAAAATTGGATAGGCGCAGGATTGGCGATTGTTGGACTTTATTTTCTGGCTTTGGGAGAAGGCTTCAGCGTGAACTTTGGCGACTTAATTTTATTTGTCAGCGCATTTTTCTGGGCGGCGCATATTTTGACAGTTGATAAGTTCGCGGCGAAAGTCGATGTTGTGGAACTTTCGGTTTCGCAGTTGTTTGTGACATTTATTTTAAGTTTGATTGCTATGTTTGCTTTTGAAAATCCAACTTGGTCAGCGGTAATGAATGCGGCTTTTCCGATAGCGTACGGCGGAATTTTTAGTTCCGGCGTTGCGTTCACACTGCAAATTTTTGGTCAGAAATATGTTGATCCTGCCGTGGCGGCAATTTTGATGAGCTTTGAATCAATTTTTGGTGCATTGAGTGGCTGGTTGATTTTAGGTGAGGCGATGACAGGCAGAGAAATTTTTGGCTGTCTGCTTATGCTTGCAGGAATTTTTGCGACGCAGTGGAGAGTAATAAAATCTGCAATCAGGATTTAAAAATATTTAGTAGTCTGATATTTAAAAATATTTAGTAACAATCCGATATGAACTGTTCATGATTTTTATGAACTTGAAATTTAATTTTTAATTTTCATTCGGTTCAGTAATTAGCGCAGAATTTATAAAACCTTGAGCGAATTGACAGCCAAGTTTTGTCAGCAACTTTTCCTGCGCTTTAGTTTCCACGCCTTCGCAGATAACTTTCATACCAAGTTTTTTGCCAAGCTGAATAATATTTTCCAAAATATCGCGTGTTCTTTCTGAATTGACGGCGGCGTATAAAATCGTGCCGTCAATTTTCATTTCATCAAGCGACAGATAATTCAAGATGTGGTAGGAAGAATAACCTTCGCCAAAGTCGTCGGTGGCAATTTTGAAACCAAGTTTCTGCAGTGAGCGAATAATATTTGTCAGGCGTTTTTCTTGATCATTTTTTGGCAGATTGATAAAGACTTTTTCCGAAAACTCCAACTTCAAGCAACCTTTCGGCAATTTATATTTTTGCAGCAGTTTACGCATTTTATCGACATAATCTTCCTCCGACAAATGTAAGCCGGATTGATTTATCGAAATTGGCAAAAGTTCTTTACCTTCGTCAAGACGCACTCTTTGCAACTTGCAAGCCTCCTCAACCATGAAATAATCAACCGCCGTGATAAAGCCTGTGCGTTCAAAAATTTTCATGAACTTGCTTGGTTGCAGGAATCCAAGTTCCGCGCTTTGCCAACGCACAAAGGCTTCTTCAGCTACAGGTTTGTGCGTTGCAATTTCATACTCAGTCTGATACCAAGCTTGAAATTCGCCATTATCAAGAGCATTTTGCATTAAACTTTCAATCTGATTTTCAAAAACAATTTCATCTTGCAAAGTCGCGTCAAAAATTTTTATATCTTTAGCGGAATGTAGGCAAGCGTCCTGAGCGTTTTTGATACTGCGGTGCAAATGTTTTTTATCGACTTCAGCAATGCCGACGCGAATATTTGCGAAAATTTTTGCGTTGCCTGTTTTTAAAAAGCCGCGTTTTCTGATAACTTCGCGAGCCACACGCGTAACGCTTGACAAATCTTTGCACTTGAAGGCGCAAATTAAGCTGTTCAAATCTTCGCCTGTAGAAGTCAAAATAACTTCCTCCGCTTTATTAAGTTCAGCCGCAACAGCTTTAACTTGTTCAGTCATTAAATTTTTGTTTTGGAAAATTCTGCTGTTGAGATTTTCAACTTGAAACGCCGCGATATAAAAATTTTCTTCAGCGTCGTCATCTTGAGTGAAATTTTTTGGCAGTTCAGTTTCAAGCCAGCTTAAATTTGGCATTTGATAGCGTGAATCAGTGAACGCCATTTGCTGAACTTGATTTAGATGTTTCCTACGCAAAATCATTCTGTAGTAGGCAATTGAGCCGACAATTCCTGCCAAAATTACCATAAAGCCCATAACGCGCAAAGGATGGTGATAAATTTGCCACTGCAAGCTAAGGTGTACAGCGTCAGTATTCATACCTTCATTGACTGAGCCGCGAATTTTTGCAAGGTCAAGGTGATTAACTTCCTTGTTCAAAATTCGCCAAAGCCTTTGGTCAGTGTCTGTGTAAACGCCAAGACTGACTTCATCAGCAAAAACACTTTCCGATTCGACTGCCAGATTGTAAGTTGAAGTTTCCTCCAAAATAAAATTAACTTCGTTGCGGGGTGCATATAAAATATCAGCCCTGCCGTCGCTGACAGCCTCGAAACACTCCGCAAGGTTGTTGCAAATAACGCGCTGTTCTTCGGGGTAGCGCGGATAAATAAAATTCTGCGTGTAAAGCAAATCAGGTACGCAAGCTACACGCGCATTTGCAGAAACTTCCTCGCCCTGCCGCGTTACTGCTACATAATCCAATTGCAGATAGGATTGAGTTGGTGCCATGTTGAAAGTTGCCGCCCAGCTGAAATCGCAAATGCAATCTGCTACAAAATCAACTGCGCCGCGTCTGATTAAAGCTACAGCTTCAGAAGACTTTTCAGTTGGGACAATTTCAATTGCAACGCCTAAATCCTGCGACATCTGCTTAATCAAGTTTGGAATGACACCGCGCAGTTCGCCGTCTTCATAATAAGCGTAAGGTTTAATCTGCAAAAAAATAACCGTGCGAAGTTTGCCTTTTTCAGTCAAATAATCTTTTTCAAACTTGTTCAGAATTAAAGGCGAACCGCCGGGACGCAAATATTTATCGTTCAGCCTGTTGCGAATGTTTGGCTGATCCATAAGCATTTCGTCCATTGCGTTATTCATTTCCGCCAGCAAATCTTTGTTGTCTGATTTCACAAGCAGTCGATAACTTTGCCTGTCGAAAACTGCCGCGACATTTTTTTCCTTAGCAGGTTGCAACATTGGCGCAATATAGCCGTCAACATCGCCGCGATTCAAAGCCTCTTCCTGTTCATAAAAACTGTTATAATTTATCAATTCATAGGTAAAGCCTTCTGCAACTGCCATTTTTGGAAAGCCGGGAATTGGCGGATTAGCTACGCTGTTTGCAATTTTCATGTGCGGTTTAGTTTTGCCGTCCTTCGTGACAAGTTCCATTGCATAGCGACCGATAACATGGTCAGTGCGTGTAACATTTTGAAGTGAACGATAATCGCCCGGCATTGCAGGCAGTAAATCAATCGTGCCGTTCTGAAGTTTTTCACCTGCGTCGCGCCAACTTGTGCAAGGTATGTATTCAAATTTCCTGTGCGTGTAGCGTGATAAAAATTCCATGTACTCAAAACCATAGCCGCGAATATGTCCTTGCCTGTCTTCCTCAAGAAAACCTGTTTCGGGAACATAGCCGACGCGTAAGATATTTTCAGCCGCCGCGAAATTAAAAATACTCAAGCAAATTATCAGCGTTAATAAAAAACTTTTCACTTTCCACCTTACCACCTTTTCAATTTTTGTCTTGAAGTATACAACAAATGCAAGGCAAGTTACAAAAAATTTTTTCGGCGGCAGGGAAAATTTTTGCAATGCAGAATTGAAATTTAAAGTGGAGGATTGAAAGTTCGCAAATATTTTTCCATTCTTCATTATCAATTTTCAATCAATTGGAGGAGGTTCTTTAAAATGGAAGAAAAAGACTTGATTAAAACCGAAAACGGACTCGGCGCAGTAAAAATTGCTGACGAAGTTGTCAGCATTATTGCAGGTTTGGCGGCAACAGAAATCGACGGCATTGCCGGAATGAGCGGCGGACTTGTCGGCGGTATTGCTGAAATGCTCGGTCGCAAGAATTTTTCAAAAGGCGTACGCGTCGAAGTCGGCGAACGCGAAGCTGCTATCGACCTGTACATCATTGTTAAGTACGGCGTACGTATTCCAGACGTTGCACTTGCCGCTCAAGAAAACATAAAACGCGCTATCGAAACTATGACAGGACTTTCAGTTGTCGAAGTCAATGTTCATGTACAGGGCGTTCACTTCCCAGAAGAAGAACCTGTCGAAGAAGAAGTTCGCGTACATTGATTTTTAGATTGACAGCTGGAAAGATGGCTAGATGGACAGTCAAAAAAACTGTTCATCTAACCAACTTTCTGTCTTGAAAGGAAAATTTTTCATGGGAATAATAAGTCGCCTGTTGCTTTTTATTTACGCTATTTTAGTGGCGGCAGGACTAATAATTTCTGCAGGCGTTTGTTTAAATATAATTCCACGCGAAATTTGGCAACTTCAACTTGAAAAAATAATTTCTGCGCCGGAAACTTTAGGCGTGATTTCGCTTATGTTTTTGGCTAGTTTGTGCCTTTTGCATGCGTCAATTTCCACCAACAAAAAATCAATTGCAGAAACCTTCAGCGGCGATGATATTGAACTCAACAAAGGCTCTTCAAGCGAAGTAAAAATTACTGTCGAAGCAATTAAAAGCGTAGTTGAACGCGCAGCGTTGACAGTTCAAGGCGTGCGTCAAGTTCAAGCTGAAGTTTTCAACAAAGGCGGAGATATCCCACTCAAGGCAAACTTGGAAATTGTTTTAAGTCAAGGCTATTCTGCGCCGCAAGTCAGCGCGGAAATAAATTCAGCAGTCAATGATGCCCTAGTTGCAACAACGCAAATTTCCGGCGTACCTGTTGAAGTCAAAATTACAGAAGTCACTCATGCAATAGTCGAGCGTGAAAGGCGCGTTGTGTAGGTGTTGAAATGTTTGATAAGATTAGTAAATTTTTTAAGCATTTAAAAACCAAAAGCAATACTTTAATAACGACACGCACCGGTGCTGAGTTTATTTTGCTGAAAAATAATTTCGGCGTGGTAAGTGCTGAACTTGCCGCAATTCAAAAAGTTATCGGACGCAGCGCAAAATCTATTAAAGGCATTGTAAATTCAAACGTCACAGTTGACGGCGGAAATAAAAATTCGCCGCTCAAGGCGCATTTTACTTTGGAACTTGAACAAGGCTTTGCTGTTAATGATGTAAGTGCAGATTTAGTTTCGGCTGTGCGCAATGACTTGGAAAAAATTTTTGCAATTCGCGATGTGGAAATTTATGTTCGCGTGACTGATTTAAGTAAACCTGTCGAAAAACCAAAAAGACGCGTCAGGTAGGCGGTGGAATTTATGTTAAATGAAGTCAAAAATGCTATGAAAATTTTGTTTGCAACACACACCAACAGAAAAATTGGTTTCATAATCGGCGTATTTTTTGGCGTGACGATTTTGACTTTCGGCTTTTTTCCAACGCTGTTTGCCCTGTGTTGCGGAATTGTCGGTCTTTATATCGGTTCGCGTTTTGACGAAGGCGACGACTTAATTACTAAAACTTTAGATGCGCTTGAGGAAATTTTGCCTGAGCGTTTTCAGCGTTGGTGATGTAACATGAAACTTGAAACTATCAGACAAGCCGCGTTCAACGCCTTATTTCAACTTGATATGAACAATGATTTAAACATTCAACTTGCAATTGAAATGGCGACTCCGGAATTTGAAACCAGGCAGCGCAGGGATATTCGCAAAATTGAGGAAAAAGTTCAAGGCACACGCGACAACTTAACACAGATTGATGAAATTATTGATGACAACCTTGATTACTGGAAACTTGCGCGTGTGGCTACTGCGGAACGAAATATTTTGCGCCTTGCTGTTTATGAAATGTTTTTTGCCGAAAAAAAAATTGACACGCCGATAATAATCAATGAAGCTGTCAATCTTGCTAAAAAATTCGGCAGCGACGATAACGCAGGTAAATTTGTAAATGGCGTTTTAAATGCTGTTGCAGAAGACTTGGCAGAGTGAAAAGTTTTTAGCAAATTGAAGTCGGGGAGATTTTTCCTCGACTTTTTGAATTTTACAGGGAGTGAAAAAATGCGTAAAAAAATCATCAACGCGAAAATGATAGTTCCAGACAGCGCAGGGA
>CAJOPJ010000248.1 GCA_905236325.1 uncultured Selenomonadaceae bacterium | reverse complement strand
TTTGACCGTGAATGTTGACAAGTGCCGCACCCAACTTTTTCAGCGCAGTTAAAGTTAAGTGCGAACCGTTCACCACGATAATATTTTTTCCTGCGCGTGAAATTTTTCTTGTGATAATTAAATTGTCGCCGTCGTCCTCAATTTCAAATTCCTGCATAACATCGCGGACAGGCGAAAATTTTTCAAGCAAAAAAACCGCCTCAACGCGTAGTTCTTCACAACCTGCGCGAATATTCGCCGCGCTTACACGATGCCCAAGAACTGCGCCTAAAGCGTCAATTAAAATAGATTTTCCTGCGCCGGTTTCACCTGTCAAAATATTTAAGCCTTCGCCAAATTCCAATTCAACTTTTTCAATCAGCGCGAAATTTTGTACAGATAAACTTTTCAGCATTATTTTTTGCCTGTCGAACCGCGTTTTGTCAGCGGAATATTTTTTGCACAGAGCGGACAATTTTCAGGTTCATAAGTTTCAACATTCATATGCAAAAGCGCGAAACTTGGAACATCGCCAAAATTAACTTTACCGCCCGACCTGTCAACCAACATTGAAACTGCAACAGGTACGCCGCCAAATTCTTTCACAACATCAATAACTTCTTTAACACTGCCGCCTGTCGTTACAATGTCCTCAACAATTAAAACTCTTTCGCCCTCGTGCAGAGTAAAACCGCGCCTAAAAGTCATTTTGCCATCAACACGTTCGGTAAAAATTGCGCGTGTGCCGAGAGCTTTGCCTGTTTCGTGCGCTAAAATAATTCCGCCTGTCACAGGACCTACAACAGTTTCAATATTTGCGTCTTTGAAGTGTTCTGCCATTGCTTGGCAAAGTTTTTCTGTGTACTTCGGCTGCTGAAGGACATTAAATTTTTCTACATAATGCGGCGAATGTAAACCGCTTGTAAGTTTAAAATGTCCGTCCATAATTGCGCCTGTTTCAACAAGCAAGTCATAAACTTCTTTTTCAGTCATAAAAAATCTCTCCTTAAAAATTTTCAACATTATAGCATAAAAAAACTTTCGGACAAAATTTTTTCAGGCATAAAAAAGCATCTAAAAAATTTTTATAAATATTTGTTTAAAAGCCTGTGCGCTTGAACATTTTTGCTAAGTCGTCGGCAGAAAATTTTATAATTGTCGGTCTGCCGTGCGGACAGGTATATGGATTTGGCGTTTTACTAAGGTCGTCGAGGATAATTTGCATTTGGCGTTGATTTAATTTTTGACCGGCTTTTATTGCGGCACGGCAAGCAGTTATCGCCAAAATTGACTGGCGAATATTTCTGGCAATATCAAGGCGTCTTTGTTCATTGTCAACTTCGGAATCTTCCGGCAGACTTGAGATAATTTCGCGCATCATTTCTTCAGCGTCGGAATCAGCCGCGTCAGCCGGAATTTCAGTCAATCTAAATTCATTCGGTCCTGAAAGTTCCAAGCCAAAACCTAACTCTATAAACATTGGCAGATATTTTTCAATTTGTGCTGATTCTTGCGCGTCAAAATTTAAAATCCTGTGTATCAAAAGTTGTTGTGCTGGAATTTGCCCTGCATAAGCGCAAAGTTTGTCAAACAAAATGCGTTCGTGTGCCGCGTGCTGATCAATTATATATAAATCCTTGTCCGACTGCGCGACAATATAACAAAGCGCAATTTGTCCAATCGGCGTTAGTTGGCAGTTTGTAGTTGGCAGTTGGTTGTTTTCAGGTTCAGGTTCAAAATTTTCAGTGCTGACAAAATTAAAATCCTCATTTGCCGCCGCAAAATCAAAATCTTCATTGCTGACAAAATCAAATTTATCAAAATTTTCATCTGCGCTTGAAAAAATATTTTCTGCCGGCTGATAATTTTTTGTTGGGAAATGACTACTGACAATTCTATCCGGCAAAACGGCAATTTGTTTTAAGTCATGCACAGGCTGAATTTCTTCTTGAGTTTCGGCAATTGTTTCTTTCACGGCATGATAAACAGCTTTAAAAATAATTCCTTCGTCAGCAAATTTAAGTTCAGCTTTTTGTGGGTGAACATTAACATCGACAGAATTTTGAGGCACTGAAATTTTTAGTACAGCGATAGGATATCCGGTGCGCGGAATCAAGGCGCGATAAGATTCATCAATTGCTTTTGAAATTGTGCGATTTGAAACCACGCGACCATTGATAATAAAAGTTTGCCAGTTGCGATAGCTTTTTAAAAAATTTGGTTTGCCAATGTAGCCGGAAATTTTTACATCCTCAAGTTCAAAATCAATTTTCAGCAAAGTTTCGGTAAGTTCGCCGCCATAAATTGAAGTCAGCGTATCAAATAAATTTCCGTTGCCCGGCGTTGTAAGCGCAGTTCTGTTTGCATTTATAAATTTAAATGTTATTTCAGGGTGGCTTAGCGCAAGTTTAACAATGAAGTCGTGAATTTTATTTGCTTCGGTTTGCGTGGTTTTTAAAAATTTTAAACGCGCCGGCGTATTGAAAAAAAGTTCCTCAACAATAACAGTCGTGCCAATTTTGCAACCGACATCTTGATTGTCGATTAAATTTCCGCCTGTAATTTTTATTTGAGTACCAAGTTCATCTTGAGGGCGGCGTGTTTGCATTGTGAATTTTGAAACTGCGGCGATTGTAGGAACAGCTTCGCCACGAAATCCCAGCGTTGAAATTGTCTGTAAATCAAAAACGCTTGAAAGTTTGCTTGTGGCGTGTCTGCAAATTGCAAGTGCGGCATCTTTTTTTGACATACCGCAGCCGTCGTCGGTTACGCGTATTAAACCTTTACCGCCGTTCAAAATTTCAATTTCAATGCGCGTTGCACCTGCGTCAATGGAATTTTCAATCAGTTCCTTGACAACTGAGGCAGGGCGTTCAACAACTTCGCCGGCGGCAATTTTGCTTATTGTGTTTGTGTCCAAAAGTTTTATATTCAAAAGCAGACTCCTTCCAAAAAAAATAAGGTTAAGACAACCTTGAAAATTTTCGATATATTTATTGAGTTTAGAGTGCAAAAGGGCGTGGGATAAGGCATTTTTTTACATTGCCCCTGTAGCTATAAATTTGCGCGGAACATAGAATCTCGGCAGGCAGTCGAGATTTTTTTTATTTGCGTTCATAATTTTTAATTACTTCAGACCATTTATCCTGAACTTTCAAAATAAATTCCAAAACTTCACGACACGCGCCTTGACCGCCAAAATTTTCAGCAATAAAATGCGCACGCTTTTTAACTTCAAAATCAGCATTACCGACAGCCGCCGCAAAGCCAACTTGAACAAAAACCGGCAAGTCAATTAAATCGTCGCCAACATAAGCAATTTGTTCATCAGTCAAATTAAATTCTGCCTTAAGTTCGCGGTAAGCGTCGCGTTTGTCCATTTGACCTTGTTTAACTGCGCTGATTCCAAGTTCACGCGCACGCCGCAAAGTTATTTCTGAAGTTCGCCCTGTGATAATCGCAGTTTTTAAACCGGCGTTGTGCGAAATTGTAATTCCCAATCCATCGCGGCAGTTGAATGCCTTGAAAAGTTCGCCTTCCGCGCTGTAATAAATTCCGCCGTCAGTCAATGTGCCGTCAACATCAAAAATCACCAGCTTAATTTTTTTTGCGCGTTCAATTGCGCTTGAAGTCATTTGCATTTTATCACCTACTTAAATTTCACAAGCAATTTGAAAAATATTTCAGCACAAAAATTTTTTTTCCTGCAAATTAAGAAATTCTGCTATAATGGCTGAAAATAATTTTCGCAAGGCAGGTTTAGATTTTGGACGATAAAAAAAATTTAACGCCGATGATGGCGCAATATCAGGCGGCGAAATTACAAAATGAAGGTGTACTTTTATTTTTTCGACTTGGAGATTTTTTTGAAATGTTTGGCGACGACGCAGTGATAACTTCGCGCGAACTTGGCTTAACATTGACGCACAGGCAAAACGCGCCAATGTGCGGAGTTCCTGCGCACGCTGTCGAAAGTTATCTGCAAAAATTAGTCAACAAAGGTTATCGCGTCGCACTGGTTG
>CAJOPJ010000247.1 GCA_905236325.1 uncultured Selenomonadaceae bacterium | reverse complement strand
TCGTCGTCGTCATCAAAATGTTTGCCGCGTTTTTTCAAAAGTTCTTTGATGTTAGCCATACGCTGAGGTTTATTTTTTTCCAGTAAATCAATTCCCTGCAAAATTGCAGCAGTTCTTGTGATATTTTTTTCTTTAGCAATTCTGGAAATTTTTTGCAGTTCAAATTTAGTTAAACGCAAATTCAGTCGTTCAGTGCGTTCAATTTCTAATTTTTTTCTGGGCATTTGTTGATTTAACGCCACCTTTCAATTTTTCTACATTATATGAAACAGGTTCCTAAAACGCAAGATTTTTTTATTCAGGTTCCTAAAACCATTTTGCAGAAAAAAAATAATCCTCCGTTTTGGAGGATTTTTTTTAATTTTATTGCAGGATTTTTTTTTGAAAATTTTTATATAACTTGGAAATTTTTCCATGCGCCTGAATCCATTCTGCGCTTATATAAAATTGCGCGAATAATCCAATCAATGCACATTGCAATAGCCACGCCGATAACTCCCAAACCAAAAATTACGCCGAACAAATAAGCTAAAACAAGTCTTCCGCCAACTGAGGACGCAACAGCAACAATCATTGTGTAGCGAACATCGCCTGTTGCACGAAGTCCATTTCCAAGTGGAAATGCGTAAGGCGATACAACTGAACTGCAAAAATTATGAATAACAATCAGCCAAAGAACTAATTCAACAGTTTGCGGTTCAAGTGCATAAAGTTTTAAAATTATCGGCGCAAGTGCAAGTATTAAAATATTCCACGCAACAGAAATTGTTAAAGTTATGCGCATAATTTTTTTAAAATAAAATTTTGCGGCGTTGATGTCATGAGCGCCCATACATTGACCAATAACTGTTATAAAAACCATTCCCATGACAGGATTACAAATTGCCGCAACTGACCAAAAACTTTGTGCTACACCATTTGCCGCAATTTGATAAGTTCCAAACAACGCAACTATACTTGTGAGCCCGACTTTTACAATTTGAAAAATGCCGCTTTCAATTCCATTAGGCACTGCAATATTTAAAATTTTACCAAGCAAACCGGCGCGTAAATTAAAAATTTCGCCGACTGTGTAATAAACTTTATTTTCATGACTGAAACAAGCATAAGTTATCACAACTGCTGAAAAAGTTCGCGCGATGAGCGAAGGAATTGCTACGCCCAAAATTCCTGCGTGCAAAATAAACACGCCGATTAAATTTCCGATAACATTTATAATATTTGACGCGACAGAAATATACATTGTGGTTTTAGTTTTGCCCATTGACCGGTAAAGCGCGGCACCTGAATTATAAATTGCAAGCGCAGGATAACTGAACGCCGAAACTATTAAATAAGTCACGCACGCGTCCATTACTTCAGGTTCAACTTTTCCAAACAAAAAATTTAAAATTTCGCCGTGAAAAGCCAAAGTCAAAATCATCAAAAAAATTGATAAAATTGTTGAAAACATCAACAGCTGACTTGCAGATTGACTTGCCAAGCCGCTGTCATTTCTGCCAATGTACTGACTGATTACAACTGCGCCGCCGGCTGCCAATGCTCCAAACAAATAAATAATTATTATGTTGAACTGGTCAACCAATGTCACGCCGGAAACTGCCTCTTCACTGACATGACTGATAACTAAAGTATCTGCCAAACCGACTGCCAAAAGCAAAAATTGTTCCAAAAATAATGGCACAATCATTGCACGCAAAGTTTGATTTGAAAATTGGACTTTGAAGTCACTTTCAAGCATAAAAAAACACCGCCTTAAAAAAAATTTTTTTGTAAATTTTCAATAGTGTGTCAATTTTTCCTGCAAAAAAATTTATAAATTGAATTTTGAATTTAATTTCAAGCAAAAAAAATCACCGCCAAAATTTTTTTTGTAAATTTTCGACAGTGTTTGATTTTTTTGTAAAAAATTTATTTTTCCGGCTTACCTTTTGTAATATTTTTTGCAATATCAATAAAAAGTCTGCCATTCAAATGATCAATTTCGTGCTGAATACAACGCGCTAAAAGTCCTTCAGCTTCAAGTTCCTTTTTTTTATTGAATCTGCTTGTGTATTGAACGCAAATTTTTTCAGCGCGTTCAACTTCGCCAAAAAGTTCAGGACAAGATAAACAGCCTTCAGTATCAGTAATTGAACCTTCGCGGAAAGTTATCACAGGATTTATCATATCATAACGCTTTTCGTCAACATCAACCACAATTGCGCGAATTGATTGACCAACTTGCGGCGCAGCAATTCCAATGCCTTCAGTTGCGTACATAGTTTCCGCCATATTGTCAAGCAAATTTCTAAGTCGCTTATCAATTTTTGTAACATCTTCCGCAATTTTTTTCAGTACAGGATCTCCTGCTGTTCTAATTTCTAAAATCATTTTAAAATTTCTCCTTTGTCGATTTTTTTTATAATTTGAAAATTTAATAGCTAATTCCCAACTGATTCATCATATCTTCACGCGTGACTGCATAAGTGCCGGATTTTGAAATAACAATACCTGCGGCAATGTTGCTGATAAATGCGCCGTCCACAGGTTTAAGACCACCGGCTAAAGCCGCTGAAAAAACAGCAACAACAGTATCTGAAGCACCGACGCTGTCAAAAACTTCAAGCGTCTTTGTTGGCAGGTGAGTAACTGCGTCATCAGTTATCAGTGATATTCCATAAGCCGAACGCGTCGCCAAAACATTTTTAATTTTAAATTTGCGAATAATATATTTTCCAGCGCGTTCAACTGCGTCGTCATCGGAGCCGTCAACAGGATTCAGCATAATTTTATTTATTTTTGAAATGTTCGGCGTAACATAATCAGCTTGCGCATATTTAATCCATTGCTGCCCATAAGGCATAACAGTAACAGGCACGCCGTGACTATGCGCGGCTTTAATTACTGAATCGCAAAAATATTCAGTGCAAACGCCTTTTTCATAATCAGCAATGACAACAGCATCAAAACTGTCATTCAATCGCTTGCGAATGTAACTTTCAAGGCTGGCAAATTCAATCATACTGCGCGGCGAAGTATCTTCAAAATCCATTCTGAACATTTGTTGACGACCACTCATCACGCGAACTTTTGTAGTTGTCGGCGAATCGGTAGCAATTAAGCCGTCCTGGTTGATTTTATTTTCCCACAAAAGCCGCGATAAAGTTTCAAAATTGTGATCGTTGCCGACAAAACCTGCCAAGTAAGTTTGACAGCCAATCATTGCCAAATTACTTGCAACATTCGCCGCCGCACCAAGTGAACTGCGCCTATCTAAAATTTTCGCAACAGGCACAGGCGCATCACTTGCAAATTTATGAACATCACCAATGTAATATTTATCAATCATTACATCGCCAACAACCAGAACTTTGCATTTTTCAGATTTGTAATTAAAAAAATTTTCCCAATCCGATTTGTTCATTTCATCAACTCCAATATTTATTTTAATTAAATTATATTTTGTGATAAATATTTTTGCAAATAAAAAGCAAGTCGCCCTGCCGAAAATATTTTACATTTCATTTTGCTGATAAATATTTTTTATTTTGCTGATAAATATTTTTGCAAATAAAAAAAGCAGGTCGCCCTGCCAAAAAATATTTTAAATTTCGCCACGCTTAACAGCTTCAAGTGCGCCAAACATATCATCATAAACGCCGGTACAAAGTTTTCTGATTTCATCAGTCGGCTGTTTGCAGTCGATAACCATAACAGTTGAACATTTAGCAGAATTACCTGCACGAACGCCGTTAAAACTATCCTCAAAAACATAACAATCAGTCGGCGAAAGATTTAAAGCGTCAGCCGCCTTCAAAAAAATTTCCGGATTCGGCTTGCTTTCTTTAACTTGATTGCCGCCAACAAACGCAGTAAAAAATTTTTCCCAGCCGACGCGCTGAATATTTTTTTCAATCGCGGCAACTTCAGAACTGCTTGCAATTGCAATTTTTACTCCATTATCAAAAAAATAATTTAAAATTTCAAATGCGCCGGCTTTAATTTCCAAATTTGCCTCAATTTTTGAACGCGCAGTTGTAACAACATGCATTATGTAGGCGTTTACATCTTCAAAGTCGGGATAAAATTTTTTCAACTTTGCCGGCATACTTTCCCAACCTGAGCCACTCATTGAACCCGGAAGCTCAGGTTGTCTTGGTAAGCCGAAAAAATCAGCAGTTTCAAGCCAGCAGTTCCAATAAATTTTTTCAGTGTCAAACAAGGTGCCGTCCATATCAAAAATTGCGCCTTTAAGCATAATAATTTCTCCTTTCAGTAAAAAAACACCAGCCGCCGATAAATTCTAGCGTCTGGCGTTTAAATTCTGGCATTTAACTAAATTTTAAATTTGCCAATGACATTTTGCATTTGTTGTGACATTTCAGCAAGACTGCGGCTTGCATCTGCAATTTCGTGCATAGTTGCGGTTTGTTCTTCTGAGGCGGCGGAAACAGTTTCTGATTCACGCGCAACCTCACGGCTTTTTTTATTGATATTACTGACAGATTCATTGATAACATTTGCACTTGCAACTAAATTTGCAACGATTGATTCCATTTGCGTAGAGCCTTTTGAAATTTCGGTAACCATGTTGATAATTTCGCCGAAAGTTTTACCTGCGCCGTCAACAGCTTCTGTGCCGTCTTTAACATTGGTAACGCCTTCTTGCATTGACTGAACAGCATCTTGCGCTTTTTGTTGAATTGAGCCGATAAGATCTGAAATTTCATGCGCTGAAGTTTGCGATTGTTCAGCAAGTTTGCGGACTTCATCAGCAACAACAGCAAAGCCGCGCCCATGTTCGCCGGCGCGTGCAGCCTCAATCGCCGCATTAAGCGCAAGCAAGTTTGTTTGGTCTGCAATATTTGCAATGGCATCAACAATTTTGCCAATTTTGTCGGATTCTTCGCCAAGCAATGCGATAACTCCGGCAGACGCGCTGACTGAAGTTTCAATTTTTTTCATTTGATCGACAGCATTTTTAACACTTTGACCGCCGGTTTCTGCAGCACGATTTGTAGCTTCAATTCTGCTTGAGGACGCGCTCAATGTGTCGGTGAAAGTATCCATATGCGCCCTGAGTTCGTCGGATTGTTCACTTGCTTTCTCAACTTCAACAAATTGTTCATTGCAAGCGCCGGCAACATTAACTATAGAATCTGCAACTTGGTTAATTGCGATTGTCGATTGATCTGCAGAGGCTGTAAGTTGTTCAGAAGCAGCGGCAACTTGTTCGGCAGAATCAACAACTTTAGAAACCATTTCGTGGACATTTTCACGCAAATTTTTAACTACACGGCTCATTGCTCCAATTTCGTCGCCGCGTTCCATATCGAGCGAATCTTGAACTTTGTTTGGTCGGAAATCACCTGTTGCCAAAATGTCCATACATTCTGTAACCGTGCGAATCGGTTCAATCATTTTGCTTGCCAAGATATTTGAAATAATAATTAAGATAATTTCCAAAACCACAACAATTATAACAGTTTGCACTACAATAGCATTAAATTCTTCGTCAGCCGTCGCCTGCATTTCGGCAACTTTGTGGTCAATATAGTCAATCCAAATGCCTGTGCCGACAATCCATTGGTAAGGCGCAAAAGCAGCTGTGTAATTGCGTTTTGGCAATGGTTCAGTTTCATTCGGCTTTGCAAACATTAAATCTGTAAAACCACCGCCGGGCTTTTTGCCGTTTTCAATCATTTCGCGTATAAATTGTTTACCTGTCGGATCAGTCGCATTGATTCTGGATTTGCCTTCAGTATTTTCCCTGCCCAAAAGTACAACATTAACGCCTTCGTAAGTATCAATCCAAAAATAACCTGCGCCGTCGTCATAACGCATATCA
Source organism: uncultured Selenomonadaceae bacterium (assembly GCA_905236325.1). GTDB lineage: Bacteria > Bacillota > Negativicutes > Selenomonadales > Selenomonadaceae > Quinella. The sequence goes on along the minus strand of CAJOPJ010000247.1, from coordinate 792 downwards.
CGCACAAGCGCGGCAGCTTCCAATTTTGCCTGTTCTTCAGTAATAAGACCTGCTTGTTGACGCTTATAAAGAATTCCAATAGTGCTGATTGCAGTTTCTGTTTGAATTTTCAGTTCGCGTTCAACGTCCTCAACCAGCTGTTGGCGAAATTCTGAAACTTTCAGCTCCGTCGAATCAAGTACAGTTTTTAAAAATACCGTGCCGATACAAATCATTGTAACTAAAGACGCGCCAATCATCATCAGCAAAAATTGCGTCTTCATTGATTGCATCCTTTCCATAAAAAAATCCCCCTCCAAATTATAAATTTTTTCGTCCCAAAGTGTAAATACTTAATTACCTTAGCCAAAATATTCAGCAAATAAAAAAAATTTCCTGCAGAACACATAATAATATTTTTGCAGGAAAAATTTTTCTACTATCGAATTTTGTTTTGATTTTTTTTATTGGAGGTTTTTTGATGAGTTTATACAAAAAAGTTGATACCAATTTAGATTTTGCCAGTCGCGAAAAGGAAGTTGAAAATTTCTGGGCTGAAAATAAAATTGCCGAAAAAGCAGTTTCACAGCGCGAAGGTTGCAAAAATTTTACTTTTTATGACGGTCCTCCGACTGCAAATGGTCAGCCGCACATCGGACATGTTTTGACGCGCGTTATTAAAGATTTATTTCCACGTTACCACTCAATGAAAGGCGAAAAAGTTTTGCGTAAGGCAGGTTGGGATACTCACGGCTTGCCGGTTGAATTGGAAGTTGAAAAACTTATCGGCATTAACGGCAAGGAACAAATTGA
>CAJOPJ010000246.1 GCA_905236325.1 uncultured Selenomonadaceae bacterium | reverse complement strand
GGTGCGGCACCGCGATATTTTGGTAACAGCGACGCATGAACATTTATACATCCGAACTTTGGCAAGTCCAAAATTTCCTGCGACAAAATTTGACCAAAAGCCACCACGACAATTAAATCTGCAGGATTTTTTTTCAATTCAGCGACTGATTCCGGCAGTTTTATTTTTGTCGGCTGAAAGATTGGCAAATTATTTTCCTGCGCAAAAATTTTCACCGGCGACGGCTGAAGTTTTTGTCCGCGGCCTTTCGGCTTGTCTGGCTGTGTCACAACTAAAACTACTTCCGAAATTTCATTCAGCTTTTGTAATGTCGGCACTGCAAATTCCGGTGTGCCCATGAAAATTATTTTTAATTTTTCCAAAAAAAATTCCACCTTTCAATTGATTTTCTGCCTTGAAAAAAATATTTTCCTGCAAATAAAAAAAACTTGACAAAATGACGCTGGGGGGGGGATAATTAGATTTATTTTTTTGGAGGTTTTTATTTATGAAGTTACTGGCGAAAGATTTTGCTGAAATTTTGGGCGAAAATGATGAAAATATTTTTGCTGAAATTATGGCGGAAGATAATTTTGATTATGAAATTTTGGAAGGCAAAGAACGCGATAATGCAATTTTGTCGGCATTAAAGCGCATTGAAAATGACACGCAAATTGTAGCCACACCTGAACGCACCGAAGTTTGGCAAAATGGCTGGAATGAAAATTTGCAGGAATTTATCAAAAGCGACTTTGATTTAAGTTCGCTTATGCCGAAATATTTTTTGCGTGAGCCGATTTTTAGATTGAAACAACAATACATTAAAGCCGGCGCAGATTTTTCACAAAAATTTGAGCGCGTCATGTACAACTATTTGTTCAAAAAATATTTTCAAGATTTTAGTGCGATTTATGAATTTGGTTGCGGCACCGGCAAAAATTTAGTCTTACTTGCGCAAATTTTTCCTGACAAACAAATTATCGGTTCAGATTTTGTTCAGTCGTCGGTTGATTTGGTAAATTTGATTGGTAAGGAAAAAAAATTAAATATTCAAGGTGCGCGTTTTGATATGATTCAGCCGGATAGAAATTTTAAATTGAAAGCCGATAGTGCAATTTTTACTTCCGGTTCAATCGAACAGCTGGATAATCAGTACAGAAATTTTGTTGATTATTTGTTGGAAAATAAGCCGAAACTTTGCGTGCATATTGAGCCTATGGCTGAATTTTATGACCAAAACAATTTAATTGATTATATCGCTTACAAATTTCATACAAAACGCCATTATCCCAGTGGCTTAATTGATTTGCTGAAAAAATTTGAAACTGAAGGCAAAGTTGAAATTTTAAAACTGCACCGAGTGGCTTTTGGCAATTTAAATCATGAATCTTACAATCAAATTATTTGGCGACCAATTAAATAAAGCTGCTAATCAAGTAAAGCTGCTAATCACCGGTCGATGGATTTTCCTTGCGAATTTTTTCAGCAGCGTCTGAGTCGATTTTTTCCAAATAGTCAAGCGGAATTGACTTTGCATTTTTTTTAGTCAAGTTGTAGCAAGTTCTATAACTTTCGGTAGCTTTTTCAATTTCGCCAAGTTCATCAAAAATATCACCTTGCAGTCTGAAGGCGACTGCATTTTTTTTGTCAAGATTTATTGCTGTTGCAATATCAGCCAAAGCTAAATCAAGTTCGCCGCGCATATGAAAAACATCAGCGCGATTGAGGAAGTTGTACAAATTTTTATTGTCCATTTCGACAGCTTTATTTACATCTGCAAGTGCGCCGTCGTAGTCGCCCAAAATTGCCTTAGCTCTGCCGCGAATTGCAAAACATTGCGCCAAGTCATCTTGATTGGTTGCTTGCATAGCGCGTTCAATTTCAAAAAGCGCAAGTTCAGCTTGACCATAGTCATTGTAAGTATCAGCATTAAGCCTGAGTTGTTTGGCAGCTTTTTTGCTTGAATTTAAAGCATCGGATTTTATTTTTTGCCAAGCAGAAAGCCTCTCAGTTTCTTGAATTTGAAAATTTTGTCTTAAAGTTGCAGGTTCAGTTTGATAAGCATTTTGAACAGCAGTTTGAATTTTTTCGCCAAGATTTAGATTGAAATTTTCTTCCAGCAAGATTTTATAAACATCATCATTTGTCAGGAAAGTAATTCTGTCAAAATCGCCTGTGCGAAAGTTCCAATCAGCAAAATTTTTGTAATCATGAAAAGCCTTACTTAGTCCGCCGGCAAATAAATAAGCAAGTTCGGCAGAGCGATAAATTTCGCCTGCAACTTGCGCTGTAAAAATTTCTGTGTCATCAATGTAGACTTTGTAAATTCTGTCTGATTTTTCAACGCGCACATGATTTAAGCTGTATTCAGTCAGCATTTTTGACAGATTATTTTCGCGAACGGTTGTATCGGGGTGGTCGCTCATAGTTTGTTCTTCAGGTTTATCGTGCGCATCAAATTCAAACAAATCTTCAGTTTCATAGCGCACATAATAATCCATACGCGCCATAGCAGCCGCGCCGCCGCCGGGATTAAACCCTGCTTGCGTCATTAAATAAAAGCCGCCTTCGTCAGCTTCCTGTTCACTTGGCAAAGTTATAGTTTTTGCAACGCTGTAACCGACAATGCCATTAAATTTGCTCCAATCAATGTTTGAATCTGTTGAACTGCCAACGTCCATTCCAATCATCATTGCGCCCAGCATTTGCGCCATTGCTTTTGCATAATTTTTTGCGCTGTGTTGTTCAATTCCATGCGTCATTTCATGCGCCAAAACTGCGGCAATTTCATCAGCATTTAAATTTAAAGTTCGCAAAAGTCCGCGATTGATACTGATATAGTTCATTGGATAACAAGCAGCGTTGAATTTTTCAGAATTATTCACCAGCCAAACAAAAGGCAAGCTGTTAACGCGCAGTTCATAGTTTGCATTGTTAATCAGGCGCGTCATAATTGAATTTACAAGCTGAACATCAAGCCTGTTAAAATCTTGACCATTTGCTTTAATATCTTGTCGGCGCACTGCAATTTGCGCATTAACATCATTACCCAGTTTTGTCATTGAAACCAAAGTTGAACGATAAAGCGCGTAAACTCCGGCAGCTTGAGCAGCAGCAGTCCAAGCATCAACAGCGTACACAGCCTGCAGTTGGCTGAAGAAAATTGAAATGCTAAGCGCGATTGTTAATAAAAATTTTTTCATTGCATTTTGTCCATAGCCTTTTGCAATTCAACAAAATTGACAGTTGCAGTGCCGGTTTTTCTAACAGCAATACCTGCCGCAACATTTGATACACGCGCCGCAGCAATAGGTGTCATTCCTGCAGTAATTGCCAACATAAACGCCGCAACGCAAGTATCACCTGCACCGGAAACATCAAAGACTTCGCTTTTGTCGCTGACAGGTATATGATGAACTGCGCCGCTACGTTCAAATAAGCTCATACCAAGTTCGCCACGCGTAATTAAAACGCCGCCGGCATTCAGTTTGCTTAAAAGCTTTGTTCCTGCGTCGATAAAATCTGTCATATCGTCGATTGAATGACCTATGAAATTTGCAAGTTCAGAATCATTCTGCTTAACATAAGTAATGCCATCGAAGTCGCCGACTCTGTAGCGCGAATCAACCATTGTTGGAATTTTATTTTTGCCGGCAAAGTTAATCAGCCATTTTTTAACGCCGTCAGTAATAGTCCCTGCGCCATAGTCGCTTAAGATAATACCTTCAACCTGCGGCAGAATTTTATCAAGTTTTGCAAGTAGAGCCGCCTCCATTTTTTTACTGAGCGGTTCTTTGCTTTCGCGGTCGATTCTGACAATTTGTTGACTGACAGTCGCCCTGCCGCCTGCAATAATGCGTGTTTTTGAAATTGTTGGGCGTGTTTTGTCAAGTACTAAGCCTTCAACATGCACATCATAATTTGACAAAATTTCGCGCAAACTTTCGGCGTTCTGGTCGTCGCCTAAAACTCCGACTGCATAAACTTCGCCGCCCAATGTTGCAACATTAGCTACAACATTTGCCGCGCCGCCGGCTACGACTTTTTCGCCTGCTTCTTCCAAAACCAAAACTGGGGCTTCGCGTGAGATTCTGGAAATTCTGCCGTCAACATAAACATCAGCTATCATATCGCCGATTACCAAGATTTTTTTGTCTTGGATTTTTTCAATCACGCCATCAACTTTCTGCAAAATAATCACCTACAATCAAGGATACATTGGAACGACATCAAGTGCGGTTGATTCCTCAAAACCTGCCGCGATATTAAAATTTTGAACTGCTTGACCTGCCGCGCCTTTAACTAAATTATCAATTGCAGACAAAACTATAACGCGATTAGTGCGTTCGTCAATATGCCAGCTAATATCGCAATAATTTGAGCCGCGTACAAATTTAGTTTCAGGATATGCGCCTTCGCCAAGCAGTCTGATAAATTTTTCCTTGCCATAAATTTTTTGAAATGCAGCTTCAATAATTCCTGCAGTAACATCTTCCTTGAGTTTAGCATAGCAAGTGGCTAAAATTCCACGCGCCATAGGTACTAGGTGCGGTGTGAAGTTTATAATGACTTCCTCGCCGCCCAAATCTTGCAATGCCTGTTCAATTTCAGGTGTATGTCTAT
>CAJOPJ010000245.1 GCA_905236325.1 uncultured Selenomonadaceae bacterium | reverse complement strand
TTCCGCGCGCTAAAGCACAAGAAATTGCTGAACTCAAAATGAAAGACTTGAACGCTGCTTCTGTTGAGGCTGCTACAAGAATGATTGAGGGTACGGCGCGTAGCATGGGAATTGAAATTGTAGCTTAATGTGAATTTGTGGGAGATTTAATCGCTTGCACCACTGAGGAGGAATTTTTTTAATGGCAAAGAAAAGCAAAAAATACCGCGCTGCTATGGAACTTATCGAACAAGGTAAGTTTTATGACGCAGATGCGGCAGTCGAAATTGTCAAAAAAACTGCCAGTGCAAAGTTTGATGAAACTATCGAACTGCATGTAAGACTTGGCGTAGATCCAAAATATGCAGATCAGCAAGTTCGTGGCGCAGTTGTCCTGCCGAATGGAACAGGTAAAACTAAGCGCGTTTTGGTTTTTGCAAAAGGCGACAAAGTCAAGGAAGCTGAAGACGCAGGCGCAGATTATGTCGGCTCAGATGAATTGGTTGAAAAAATTCAAGGCGGCTGGTTCGACTTCGATGTTGCAGTTGCTACGCCTGACATGATGGGCGTTGTTGGTCGTCTCGGTAAATTGCTTGGACCGCGCGGCTTAATGCCAAACCCAAAACTTGGAACTGTTACGCCGAATATCGCACAGGCAATTTCTGAACAAAAAGCAGGTAAAATTGAATACCGCACCGATAAAGCCGGTAATGTTCACTGCCCAATCGGCAAGGCATCTTTTGAACCTGACAAACTGAAGGAAAATTATCAAACTTTGATTGATACGCTTATCCGCGTTAAGCCGGCGGCGGCAAAAGGACAGTACATTAAATCTGTCACGCTTGCGGCAACAATGGGTCCCGGCGTGCCGGTTGTTCTTCCTTGATTTAACAAGTTGCAAATTTTTTTGACCATAGACAGCAGGTGCAAAGTAAATCCTGCCGAGGTCGGAGATTTTAACTTTGCTATTAAAAAAGTTTCTCCGATTGTCTGCGGTCGGGGAATTTTTGTTTGGAGTAATCAGCGTGAAAAAATTTTTGTCAGTTTTATTGGTAATTTTTTTTCAAGTTGTGCCGGCTGAGGCTGTTGATTATTATCTTGGCTCTCACAAAGGTAACGCGGTTTACTTAATGACAGAAACAATCACGCGCAAAAATTTTACTCCGACTGAGGATTTGCAAGATTGGACAAAAGCCTATGACTTCAAGCTAAAATTTGTCGGCGCGGAAGTTAATTATTTCGACGCGACAATTTATTATGGTTTTGAGGCTCTGGGGCAATATTTTGACCAAGAAGGCTATCCGCAAGTTTTGACACATCGCGGTGAAGTTAATCCGCGCTACAACAATGACAAAGATTTTCAACGCGCAGTGATTTTTAATCAGGCGTTTAAATATTTGTTTGAAAATGACTATTTAGATTAAAATTCTGTCGGGAGGTGAAAAGTATGGGAGTAACACCTAAAAAACAGGCTGTAGTTGCTGAAATTAAAAATTGGCTTACAACTTCAAAAGGCCTAGTTTTGACAAGCTATCGCGGTTTGAATGTTGCGACTGATACAGAAATGCGTCGCGAACTCCGCGCAGCAGGAGTAACCTACAAAGTCGTGAAAAATACAATGCTCAGAATCGCGGCGAAAGAAGCCGGCATTGAAGGACTTGACACGCACCTTGAAGGCACAACTGCTATTGCGTTTTCTGCTGAGGACGCTGTTGCGCCGGCAAAAGTTATCTGCGGTTTTATGAAGAAAAACAAACTTGAGGACGCAGGAATCTTGACTGTCAAAGTCGGTATGGTCGATGGTCAAGTCATTGATGAAAAAGGCGTTAAGGCATTGGCGAACTTGCCAAGCCGCGAAGAGCTTATTGCAAAACTGCTTGGCAGCATGAATGCGCCGATTGCAAATACAGTTGGCGTCCTGTCAGCTATTATTCGCAACGCTGTTGGCGTTATCGACGCTTACCGTGCGAAAAAGGAAAAGGAAGCGGCTTAATTAAATCGGTCGCAAATTAAATTTGTTTTGAAAATTTTGGAGGTAAAAATAATGACTAAAGAAGAAATTATGCAAGCTATTGAAAGCATGACAGTTTTGGAACTTTCCGAACTTGTTAAGGCTATGGAAGAAAAATTTGGCGTAAGCGCAGCAGCTCCAGTTGCAGTTGCAGCTGCTCCTGCTGCTGCCGGTGCCGCTGACGCAGGCGAAGAAAAGACTGAATTTGATGTTATTTTGGCAGAAGCCGGCGCAGAAAAAATCAAAGTCATTAAAGCTGTTCGTGAAGAAACCGGTCTTGGACTTAAAGAAGCAAAAGCATTGGTTGACGGCGCACCTGCCCCTGTTAAAGAAAAAATTTCAAAAGCTGACGCTGACGCACTTAAAGCTAAACTTGAAGAAGTCGGCGCAAAAGTTGAAATTAAGTAAGATAAATTTTTATCGGACAAAAAAATTAGCCAGCCTTTCGAGGTTGGCTTTTTTAATTTGTCAATTTTCAGGTTTGTTATGCAAAATTTTTCGCACGATTTGTTGCATTAGCGAACGCGTGGAATAGGGTTTAACAATGCGCTGAATATTTTCTTCGCGAAGTTCAGTGCGTGAATCATAGGACAAAATTTTTGATTCCAGCACTATGTAATTTTTCTGTGCATGATTTATTTCTAAATTTGCGACAGACATTTCATTTCGCTCGGCATGAATGACAATAAAATCAACAGTGAAAGTTTCGGCGTTGATTTTTTTTATGCTGTCGCAGTCAAAATAATAACCTGTGTCGCCATCAGCGTCGATAAATTGTAAATCTTCAGCTTCGACGCTTGAAAAATTCAGCAGAAAAATCAGCGCGATAAAAATTTTTTTCAAATCAATCACTCCTCAACTGTGACAAAATTTTTTGCATATCCTCAGGTACTGGCGCAGTGAAATGTAATAATTCACCGGTGCGTGGTTGAAATAAATCTAAAGTGTGTGAATGAAGTGCCTGTCCTTGAATGTCGAAAATATTTTTACGCGCAGTGTACTTTGTGTCGCCGACGACAGGATAACCAATTTCAGCTAAATGAACGCGTATTTGATGCGTTCTTCCTGTTTGCAGTTTACATTCAATGCAGGTGAAATTTTTGAAACGCTCAAGCACGCGAAATTCAGTTACTGCAGGTTTGCCGTCCGCCGTGACAGCCATTTTTTGCCTGTCGATTTTATCGCGACCGATTGCGCCGGAAATAATTCCTGCGTTGTCTGAAATTTCGCCGTGAACGATTGCAATATATTTGCGCGTGGCAGTTTTGGTTTTTATTTGTTCAGCAAGATTGATATGTGCCAAGTCATTTTTTGCAACGACCATAACGCCGGAAGTGTCTTTATCAAGCCTGTGAACAATTCCGG
>CAJOPJ010000244.1 GCA_905236325.1 uncultured Selenomonadaceae bacterium | reverse complement strand
GTCCATTTTGTCCATTTCTGCCAAACATTTTTCCACTGCGTCAAGTACTTGCGGATTTTTGTCCGAGTCGTTGACAATGCTTTTTAAATCCTCCACAATGTCACGCTGATGAATTTCAATATCATAAAGTTCATTCAGCAAAGGCTGTACCAAATCTTTCAATTTAATTCACTCCCAATAAATTTTTCTGAAAGCCTGCGCGTTTCAAAGTCTTCCTCAAGCAAAGTTTCAAGCGTTGGATTTTTTTTGACTTCGCGCTTTAGCATTGCATTTTCAATCACATCATAAATTTGCAGAAATTTTATTTTGCCCTGAAGGAAATTTTCGACTGCAACTTCATTCGCCGCATTGAATGTGCAAGGCAAAGTTCCTCCGGCATTTCCTGCGTCGTAAGCAAATTGCAAGCCTTTGAATGTTTTAAAGTCCGGCTGTTCAAAGGTTAAATTTTTTATTTGCCAAAAGTCCAATTTTTTGACAGGTGAAATTTTTCTGTCAGGATAAGTCAGCGCGTATTGAATCGGCAGGCGCATATCTGGCGCGGCAAGTTGTGCAATTATTGAGCCGTCGCAAAATTCCACCATTGAATGAACTATGCTTTGGGGATGGACGACAACTTGAATTTGATTGTAATCAACGCCATAAAGCCATTTTGCCTCAATAACTTCCAAGCCTTTGTTGACTAGGCTGGCTGAATCGACTGTGATTTTTTGCCCCATATTCCAAGTTGGGTGCGCCAAGACTTCATTTTTGGTTGCATTTTTAAGTTCTGCAGTTTTTTTCCCACGAAATGGACCGCCTGAAGCAGTCAGCAAAAGTTTTTCAATCGACTTGTAATTTTCGCCTTGCAAGCATTGAAAAAATGCGCCGTGTTCGCTGTCAACAGGCAAAATTTTTACACCGAATTTTTTTGCCAAATTTGTAACAATTTCGCCGCCGACAACTAAAGTTTCTTTGTTGGCAAGCGCGATATTTTTTCCGGACTCAATCGCCTTGATTGTTGGTTCAAGACCTGCAAAGCCACTCATTGCCGTCAAAACAATGTCAGTGTCGTCATAAGTAGTCGCGTCAATAAATGCTTGTCTGCCGCCTGTTAAAATTGTTTTGCCGAAATTTTTTATTTTCAAGATTTTGTAGGATTCTTCGTCCGCCAGAACAGCCAAGTCCGGCTGAAATTCTTCGACTTGCTTACTGAAAAGTTCGACATTGGAATTTGCCGCCAAAACTGAAATTTTAAATTCGCCCGGCAAATTTCGCACAACATCAAGTGCTTGCGTTCCGATTGAACCTGTTGAGCCAAGTATTGCTATTTTTTTCATTTTAAAATTCCTCACTAAAAAATTTTTTTTATTATATTTGTCTTGCAAAAATTTTTCAATCTTTATATATATTGCTGAAAAAATTTTGTTTGGTATAATTTGTAAAAATATTTTTTGGAAAGGAGAGTTTTTTTATGAAAGAAATAAAAAATACTATCAATTTAGACAAACTAAAGGACGCAGTTTCTGAGTGTAAGCCGATAAAACTTACAGGCAAAGTTACGCAGGTTGTTGGGCTTGTTATAGAATCGCAAGGACCGACAGTCAGCGTTGGAGAACTTTGTTATATTACGCCGAAAACTCCTGACGCTGAACCAATTCCTGCTGAAGTTGTCGGCTTTCGCGAAGGCTTTGTAATGATGATGCCTGTTGGTGAGATGCAAGGCGTAGGTCCGGGTTGTGAAGTTGTCGCCGCGCAAAAAATGTTACAAGTCAAAGTTGGCGAAGAATTACTTGGCAGAGTTTTGGATGGCTTAGGTAATCCAATGGACGACTTGGGACCGATTTTGTCAAAAACTGAATATCCGCTTCAAGCACCGCCTCCGCCGCCTTTAACAAGACCGCGTATTCATGAATCGCTGTATGTTGGTGTGCGTGCTGTTGATGGACTTATAACTATGGGCGATGGTCAGCGCATTGGTATTATGGCAGGCTCCGGCGTTGGAAAATCAACTTTGCTGTCGATGATTGCGCGTAACACAGAAGCCGATATCAGCGTTATTGCATTGATTGGCGAACGTGGGCGTGAAGTTCGAGATTTTATTGAACGCGACCTTGGCGAGGAAGGCTTAAAACGCGCAGTTGTAGTTGTTGCAACTTCAGATCAACCTGCGCTTGTCAGAATCAAAGGCGCAATGACCGGCACTGCTATTGCTGAATATTTTCGCGATCAAGGTCATAAAGTTATTTTGATGATGGACTCTGTGACGCGTTTTGCAATGGCTCAGCGTGAAGTTGGTTTAACAATCGGCGAACCGCCTGCGACGCGTGGTTATACGCCTTCAGTTTTTGCGCTTTTACCAAGACTTCTTGAACGCGCAGGAACCAGCGACAAAGGCTCAATTACAGGTATTTATACAGTTTTGGTTGACGGCGACGACATGAATGAACCTATTGCCGATGCCGTGCGTTCAATTTTGGATGGGCATATTGTTTTAAGTCGCGCAATCGCCGCACAGAATCATTTTCCTGCGATTGATGTTTTAGCTTCTGTCAGTCGCGTTATGAATGAAGTTGTGACTAAAGAACATTTGCAAGCCGCACAAAATATGCGTGCGCTTATGGCTGTTTACAAGGACGCTGAAGATTTAATTCACATTGGCGCATATGTTAAAGGCTCAAGCAAGCGCATTGACGCAGCAGTTGCTAAAATTGATTCTATAAATGAATTTCTCTGTCAAGGTATTTTTGAAGTTGACAGTTACGAAGAAACCGAAAATAAATTGGTAAATATTTCCGGTCAACCTTTGGCGGCAGGTTAAATTTTTTTTATTGACTAAAAATTTTTCACCGAATAAAATATGCGCCGCGATTGATTTTTTTTGATAATTTTTAGGAGGAATTTTTTATGGCAACAATAATTGCGCCTTCAATTTTATCGGCGGACTTTGCAAATTTGGCTGCAGATGTCAAAAAAGTTTCTGACGCCGGCGCAGAATATTTACATTTGGATATTATGGACGGCAGTTTTGTACCTGAAATTACAATCGGCGCACCGGTTGTAAAAAGTCTGCGCAAAATTTCCGACATTGTCTTTGATGTGCATTTAATGGTTGAACACCCCGAAACGCAGATAAAATCTTTTGCAGATGCAGGCGCAAATATTATAACTTTCCACGCTGAGGCAACTAAACATGCAAACAGGCTTATTCAGCAAATTCATGAACTTGGTTGCAAAGCCGGCGTCGCAATTAATCCAGGAACTTCACTTTCGGCGATTGAGGAGCTTGTCGAATTTGCGGATATGGCGTTGATTATGACTGTTAATCCCGGTTACGCCGGACAAAAATTTATTGATTCAATGTGCGGCAAAATTCATATGCTCTATCACATGATTCAAGAAATGGAAGTTGAATGTGATATTCAAGTTGACGGCGGTATAAATCCTGAAACTTCGGTTGATGTTCGAGAGGCAGGCGCAAATATTTTAGTCGCAGGTTCGGCAATTTTCGGCAGCGCAGATATTGCACAGGCTATTAAAGATATTCGCGGCACTGAAATTCAGCATCATCACCACCACGAAGACTAACTAAAAAAATTTTTACTTGTAAAATTTTTCAGTTATGATATTATTCACAGCAACTGAATATTGATTGGATTAGGTGTCGAAAGACTTAATAAGGAATTCGGTATAAAGCCGAAGCGGTCACGCCACTGTAACAGCGAGCAACTTT
>CAJOPJ010000243.1 GCA_905236325.1 uncultured Selenomonadaceae bacterium | reverse complement strand
TTGGTCTTAAGTTCGACTTCGGCGACTTCAATAACAACTCTGTCTCCCAGTGGTTTAATCATATAAATCTGCCTCCCAATTTGATTTTCAGCCCTTCGCTGAACACAGGCGTTATAATAATCCTTGAAGTTCAAAATGTCAATAGGCAAAATGTCAAAAAAACCTCCAATGCGGAGGTTGCTAATTTTTGGAATTTTTATAACAGTTTTTCAATTTCAGGTGCAATGGCTGAAGGTTCTTTAGTAGGTTCAAAACGCTCAACGACATTGCCTTCGCGGTCAATCAGGAATTTTGTGAAGTTCCACTTAACGCCGTCACCTTGCATAATTTCTGGGAAATTAGCTTGCAAGGTTTCAGTCAACTTTGCGGAAAGTGGATTATCTTTGTCAAAGCCTTTAAAGCCTTTTTGTTCAGTCAGATATTTGAAAAGCGGCTGTGCATTTTCACCGCGAACATCGCCTTTTTCAAAAATCTGGAAAGATACGCCGTAATTTCTGCGGCAGAAAGTTTGAATTTCCTCAGCAGTTCCGGGGTCTTGTTCGGCAAATTGGTTGCAAGGAAAGCCGAGAATTTCTAAGCCTTTATCTTGGTATTTAGTGTAAAGTTTTTGCAAGCCTTCAAATTGCGGAGTAAATCCACATTTTGACGCTGTATTAACAATCAATAGAACTTTGCCTTTGTAGTCTGCAAGATTTTTTTCTTCGCCTTTGTTTGTTTTGACTTTAAAATCATAAATGCTCATAAAAAACCTCCTTATGCGCTAAGCAGTTCATCAAGTTTGGCTTTATCGAAACCAAGTACAAAATTTTTGCCGTCGATTGTGGTAACAGGCACCATTTCGTCGCCGCTGATTCTCAAACATTCTTTGTAGTCGTCTTCGTTGGTTTCGATATTATGCGCTTCAAATTCAACGCCTTTCGATTGCAAATATTTTTTTACTTTGTCGCACCAAGGACAACTTGTGATTGTATAAACTTTAACCATTTTGAAAAACTCCTTTCTGACAAAATTTTAAATAAAATTATCAACATTGTCAATCAAAATGTCTTTGCGTGAATTTCGGCGGCGTGTTGTTTTTCAAAAAAGTCCTCAATATTTTCAATGATTTTTTCACGTGGCAAGGATTTTAATAAATAACCTTCCGGCTTGAGTTCAAGGACTTTCAAGACGCTTTCGCGATCGCCTTTGCCTGTCAAAAACATTACCGGCACATGATCAACTTTGGTTTCTGAGCGTATCATTTCCAAAACCTGCGGTCCGGAAGTTACAGGCATTTCATAGTCAAGCAAAATCAAATTTGGCTTGTTATCGGCAAGATACATTAAAGCCTGCATTCCACTTGTAACAATAGTTACGCGATAGTATGGATCCAGCCAGCCTTTCATCATTTTTAGGAAAGTTGGGTCGTCGTCAACAAGCAAAATGCTTTTCATGGCGTTGCGTTCATCTACAACTTCCGCCAGCTTATTGACTTCAGAAATCAATTTTTTCAAGTCAACAGGACGTTCAAATTTTGAAGTAATTGCGTTTGAAGGCAAGCTGTTTTCCACAATTCCCAGTTCGTCCAAGTTGCCAAGCAAAATTAAACATTTTTCTTCCTCAAGGCAAATGTCTTTCAAGTAAACCAGAACATCCGGAATTTCTTCAACAAATTTGCCGAGGTAGAAAACCATAATTGTAATTTCGTCCTTAGATTCAGAAATTTCTTCAATTGTCGGATTGACATGAATAACATCATAGCCCGCACTTTCAAAATTTTTCTGAATGGAATTTCCCATGAATGAAACTCCTTGACTGATAAACATAATTTTAGTTCTCATTAAATCAACACCTTTATAAAAAATTTTTACCTTGCCAATAAACAACATTCAGTATAAGACCTTGAATTTGGTTCTAAGCCTAAATTGTAAAGTCGATTTTCAAATTCAGGAGTCAAAACAAATGCCGCGTCGTCTGAGCTTTCTGAATAATGCCGAAAAGCCCATTCATAGTCAGGGCGAACTGAATTTACAAAATTTGTCAAATTAACCAAATCGTTAATCATGTGATAAGCACTGATATTTAAAATCGGCTTGAATCTTGCGATAGTTTCAACTGCGCCCTGCAAAACTTCCAATTCTGCTCCTTCAACATCGAACTTGATAAAATCAACGCGCGGTAAATGTTTTTCGCGGACGTAGCTATCAAGTTTTATGATTTCTGCAACTTCATTTCCTGCAACTGTTAATTTACTTCCGCCAATATTATTTTCGTCGTGCATATAGTTCATTTTGTGGTTGAAAGAACCTAAGCCAAAATTTTCCACAACAAAATTTCTTTCGGCGGCAAGTTTTTTTGCAATTTCATAATTGTGTGCGTCCATTTCAAATGCGTAAACTTTGTATCCCATATCTGCAAATCTGCCTGCTGTACTACCATCACATGAACCGACATCAATAACAATCCCGCCATTTTCAGGAATAAAACCTGCAGTCAAATAATGCGCGTCGTTGCAATAAATGAACTTACTCGGCTGATTTGAAGTATGCGCCAACCAATGACCGCAAAAAACTCTCCGCGATTCATCATCAACAAAACTATCATAAACTTTCTTAAGTTCGGAAAGATTGTTCATGAAAAAATTATAGTAACTTTCAGGATTGCGCCAATTATCAAAAACCACACATTTTAATTCAGAAAAATTTTTTACCAAAAACCTAGAAACTTCCAAATCATAAGTGAAAATATATTCGGGGCGCGGGTGAATCTGTGAAATTTTATCAAGGCTTGTTACCTCAAATT
>CAJOPJ010000242.1 GCA_905236325.1 uncultured Selenomonadaceae bacterium | reverse complement strand
ATGTGCGCATTCATTCCTGCCTTGCGAGCGTTTTCAACATCTTCGGAAAAAGCGTTGGCAGTCATTGCGATTATTGGTATTTTTGCATGTTCAGGATTTTTCAGCGCACGAATTTTTGCAGTCGCTTCATAGCCATTCATCACAGGCATTTGAATATCCATTAAAACTGCATCGAAGTCGCCAGGTTTTGAATTTGAAATTTTTTCAACAGCGTCCGCGCCGTTCACTGCAGTTTCAACTTGTAAACCGACTTCAGTTAGAATCATCAACGCAATTTCGCGGTTGATTTCGACATCTTCCACCAGCAAAATTTTTTTCTGCGTAAAATCAATTTCTGTCGGCATAGCAGAAAATTCACTTTCCGGCTTTCCATTTTTTGAACTTTCCACTTTTAATTTCAGGTTGATAATAAATTCTGTACCTTGATTCGGCGCAGTTTTAACCTCAATCGTGCCGCCCATTAAATCAACAAAATTTTTTGTAATTGCCATGCCAAGACCTGTGCCTTGAATTTTGCTGACTGTCGAAGTGCGTTCGCGTGTGAAAGGCTCAAAAACTGTCGCGGCAAAATCCGCCGACATTCCAATGCCTGAATCCTTGATACGCAGTTCATAATTTCCGACTTCAAGTTCTGTCAAAGTAATTTCAATCGTGCCGCCTTCAGGAGTAAATTTGTAGGCGTTGCTTGTTAAGTTCAACAAAATGCGATTCAGCTTTTGATCATCGCAAAGCACGACAGGATTTTTAATTTCTGACGCGTCAACAATGAAGTCAATATTTTTAGTCTGCATTTGCGTTGCGAACATATCTTCAAGTTCACGCAGAATTTTTTTCAAATTGTGTGGCGAAAGATTTAATTCAGTCCTGCCGCTTTCAATCCTGCTCATTTCAAGTACATCATTTATCAAGTTAAGCAGGTGTTTGCTTGAAGTTTCAATCTTGCTTAAAAATTCCTGCACTTCCTCCATTGAAAGATTTTCACGCCGCGCCAAATTTGTGTAACCGATAATAGCGTTCATTGGCGTTCTGATGTCGTGCGACATATTCGACAGGAAAGTTGTTTTGGCTTTTGAATTTTCTTCAGCTTTAATTTTTGCAAGTTCAGCGTCGCGTTCGCGATTGCGCATTGTTGAATAAATACTGAACATTATGAACAGGCTGAACAAAATCAATATCATTTGGACTAAACTGCCACTAAAAAGCGAAGTACGCACTACCTGCATTTGCTCCTTGATGTAATTTTCTTCCTGCAGTTGTCGGTAAGCGTGAAGTCTTATTCCAAACCGCGCAAGTTCGTCTTCATAAAAATTGCTGATATTCACAACAATTTTGCTGATACTGTCATCAGTCGATTGACGCATCCAAACCAAACTGCCGAAAAAAATTAAAAACACCATAGCAATCCAAACAATGACAGATTTGCCGAATCTATGAACTTTGTCGCGTGTGAAAACATTCTTGAAAAACGCAAAGCCCAAAATGCTCCAAATTACAAAAACAAAATATGATTCTGTTGTCAGCGTCGCAGTTTGAATCAGGCTGGGCACGAACAGTAAAATTATAAAACCGACTGAAAAAATTACGCCGAGTACGCCTGTAATTTTAAATTTTGTGTCGCCAAGTTTTTTTGCTGTAATGTAAGTTGTAGCTGAAGTGTAAGTGTAGGCGATTGTCGCGCCGACTGTTGTAACATCTGTCAGCCAACTTATTGCAGTTCTGCCAAGAAATGGTATAAAAATTGAAACTGCCATTATAAAAAAAATTATGTTTTCAGGAATTTTTTCATCATTCAGTGTGGCAAATTTTTTTGGCAGTAAATTTTCTTTCGCAACTGCGTAAGTCAATCTGCTTGTGACAAAATAAAAACCTATCATGCTTGTTGAAAGCGCGGCTAAAACTATCAGCGAAAGAAATAAAACACCGCCGTCGCCGAAAAGCTGATTTGCCGCGTTGAAAGTTGGCAGAGCCTCCAAGCCTTCCAATTTGTACAAATTATCAACATAACGCTGCCAGTTTAGAAATTTTTCCGGCACGACTGAAATTGCTAAAATTGTTGTCGCGCAATAAAAAAGCGCAGTTGAAATTATTGTCGCCGACATTATCTTGAAAGATTTTTTTGGCGAAAAATTTATTTCCGAAGCCGCGTGCGAAATAATTTCAAAGCCGATAAACGCCCAAGGCAAAATTGTAACCAGCTTGAAAATTTGGTAAATCGGCGGCTCAAAATCAGCAAATGCATATTCAAAAACTTTCGGCACAGTTGATTGGTTGAAAGCCGCCGCCGAAAAAATCAAACCTGCGAACAGAAAAAATATTGCAAAGCAAGTATTCAGCCGCGAAACAAAAATTTTATTGCGCGTACTAATCAAACCAAAAATTGCTAACATTGTAAGCGCAAAAATAATTTCTCCGAAGTAAACATCATAGCCAAAAATTGTATAGTTGAAACCTGCGCGATAAAAACTGCCAAAAATATTTCTGCCAATTAAAACAAAAGCCGTCGCATTTGCCCAAATTAGTGAAATGTAAGCAATCCACAAAAACCACGCGCACAAAAATGCATGGTCATAGCCGAAATATTTTTTTGTAAAAGTAAACGCGCCGCCACAGTCAGGATTTTTGTTTATCATGTAGTGGTAGTTCGCCGCGATAACAAGCATAATCGTCGCGCCGATTGCCATTGCGCAAATTGTTCCGACAGGTCCGGCAGTTGGCAAAAAAGTTGTGCCGGGCATAACAATACTGCCCCAACCTATTGCGCAACCAAAAGTTAATCCCCACACAGCCAGCGGAGTTAAATATTTTTCCAACTCAATCACCAACCAAATTTTAATTGAGAATTATTTGTCAAATTTTCATTCCCCATTATTCATTTTTAATTCTCCATTATTATATAGGCGGTAGATTTTTTTGTAAATTTAAAAATCAAAAACCGCTCAACAAAATTGAGCGGTGAACTGTTCATCTTAAAAATGGTCGGAACGACGAGACTTGAACTCACGACCTCTTCCACCCCAAGGAAGCGCTCTAGCCAAACTGAGCTACGTCCCGAACGCCAGCAATTATACCACAAAAAATTTTTATTGCAAGTTTTTTTTGTCAAAATTTGTGCTATAATTTACAAAAAATGTTTCGGAGTGATTATTTTGAATGGCTTGGTAGAAAAAATTTTTCAGCTTAGCGAAGGCAAAAAAAATTTGCGTTTTATGGAAGTTTGCGGCACTCACACAGTTTCAATTTTTCGCGCAGGAATCAGGCAAATTTTGCCGGCAAATATTGAACTTGTTTCCGGACCGGGTTGTCCTGTTTGCGTAACTGATGACAGCTATATTGATAAAGCTATCGCCTATGCAAAATTTTCTGACACAATAATTGCGACTTTCGGCGATATGCTTAAAGTTCCTGGTAGCAAAAGCAGCTTATCTGAAGTTCAAGCAGAAAGCGCAGAAATTAAAATTATTTATTCGCCGCTGGATTGTCTTGAAATTGCAAAAAATAATCCGACTAAAAAAATAATTTTCCTAGCAGTTGGATTTGAAACAACTGCGCCGACGGCTGCTGCTACAGTTTTATCAGCTAAGTCGCAAAATATTAAAAATTTATTTTTCCTGTCAGCGCAAAAATTACTTCCACCTGCGCTTAAAATGCTTTTGAATGATTCGCAAGTCAAAGTTGACGGCTTTTTATTGCCAGGTCATGTTGCAGTTATCACCGGCACAGATATTTTTAAATTTTTGGAAACTGAATATAAAATTCCGAGCGTGGTTGCAGGTTTTGAAGCTGAAGAAATTTTGCTTGCGATTTTAAATTTGCTAAAGCAGATTGACGCAGAAAAAATTGGCGTGGCAAATGAATATAAATCTGTTGTGAAGGCAGAAGGAAATATTTCTGCACAGAAAATTTTGTCGCAGGTTTATGAAACTTGCGATGTTGCTTGGCGCGGACTTGGAATTATTCCGCAGTCAGGTTTGAAGATGCGCGAAAATTTTTCAGACTTTGACATTGAAAAAATTTTGCCGATTGAAGTTGAACCTTTCAGCAAAAAAACTGCTTGCCGCTGCGGAGAAGTTTTGCGTGGAATTATCAAGCCGACTGAATGTCCGCTGTTTGGAAAAATTTGTCAGCCACTGCACGCAGTCGGTCCTTGCATGGTTTCTGTTGAAGGAGTTTGCGCTGCTTGGTTTAAGTATAAAATGTAAAAAATTTTTTGAGGTGATTAGCTTGAAAAAAATAACTTTGGCGCACGGCGCAGGCGGAAAATTCAGCTCAGATTTAATTCAGGAAATAATTTTGCCGGCGTTTGACAATGAATATTTGCATGAACTTCACGACGGCGCAAAACTTGGCAAAATTGCAATGACAACTGACAGCTATGTTGTGCGACCGATTTTTTTTCGTGGCGGAAATATCGGTAAACTTGCAGTTTGCGGAACTGTGAATGATTTGGCAGTTTGCGGCGCAGTACCAAAATTTTTATCTGCCGGCGTGATTTTGGAGGAAGGCTTTGATTTTGACGACTTGAAAAAAATTGTGCAGTCAATGAAAATGGTCGCAGAAGAAGCCGGCGTTAAAATTGTAACCGGCGATACAAAAGTTGTCGAAAAAGGCAAGGCGGACGGAATTTTTATTAACACTGCAGGAATTGGCGAACTTATCGAGGGCGTTGAAATTTCTGCAAAAAAAATTCAAGCCGGAATGAAAATTTTAATTTCCGGAACAGTCGGCGACCACGCAACTACAATTTTGGCTGAACGTCACGGCTTAGAAATTCCACAAACTTTGCAGTCAGATTGTGCGCCGCTGAACAATTTAATTTTTGAAATGTTGGCTGCCGAAAAAAATATTGCAATGTTGCGCGATGCAACGCGTGGCGGAATTGCCGCTGTGTTGAATGAAATTGCATCTCAAGCAGGCGTTGGAATTTTGCTTGAGGAAGAAAAAATTCCTGTACGCGAGGAAGTGCGCGGCGTTTGCGATATTTTGGGGTTTGATTTTCTTGAACTTGCAAATGAAGGCAAAATCATTGCGATTGTTCCTGCCGAATCAGCCGAAAAAATTTTGTCGGTTATGCAGAAAAATATTTATGGCAAAAATTCCGCAATAATCGGCGAAGTGACTGAAAAATTTTCCGGCAAAGTTGGACTTCAAACAGTAATTGGCGGAATCAGAATTGTTGATATGCCTGTTGGAAATTTAGTTCCGCGCATTTGTTAAAAAAACTTATCCCCGTGCGCGGCTTGAAAAAATTTTGTAAAAGTTTAAAATACATTTCGAGGTGAATTTTTATGTGTAAAGAATGTGGTTGTGGCGAAACAAATGGCAATACCCGATTGCAATTTTTCGCGCAAGGTTATACTGAAAACAGCGCAAAAGAAATTGAAAAAAATTTACTTGGTTTGCGCGGCGTAATGTTTGTGCATATTCACGCGCACGACGGCGAAACTGTTATTGATTACGACCCAAGCAAAACTAAACTTACAGAAATTATCGGCGTGTTTGCAAAAAATAATGTTGACGCTAATTTATAAAAAAATTCCACAAATTTTGGTGCGCGATTTTTTTTGCGTACAAACAAAACTATATTCCAATACAAAAAATTAAGCAAAAAAATATCCTCCAATGCGGAGGATTTTTTTATTAAATTTGCCTGACTAAAATGCGCGAACCGTCCACATTGATAACTTTGACAATATCGCCTTTTTTTACAAAACTGCCTTCAGTGACAACATCAAGCGGCTGTCCTTCAACGACGATTGAACCTGCAGGGCGCAAATCAGTAGCGCAAACGCCAAGTGCTCCAAGATAATAGCTTTTGTCGGTTACGCTTGTGTAGCCAAGTTTATTTTTTTGCGTTTCGCCCAAAACCAGTTCATCAAGCAAAGTTTTATTGTTTTTGGCAGGATTTCGCGTTGTTATGTAAACAAAAACTGAAATTCCCAATACAGCACCGATAAGCACTGTATAAAAAACCAGCGACACAGATACAAATCCTAACATTTTATTCACGCCCCTCAATATAAAATTTATAATACGCAATTTATTCTGGCATTATTTTCTGCATTGTGAAAAAAAATCCTTCAATCTATCTTACTAAGTTGTTGATTAAATTTTCTTGCGCATTTAAACATTTATCAAGTTCATAGCGTTCCAAAATAGTTTCACGCGCATTTTTGCCAAGTTTTTTAGCACGTTCAGGATTATCCAAAATTTCCTCAATCTTGGCGGCGATATTGTATGGCGAACGAAATTCAGCAAGCAAGCCATTGAAATTATCTTCCATAACTTCCTGTACAGGCGGAGTTTTTGATGCGACAACAGGACAAGCAAAACTCATCGCCTCAAGAACCGACCAACTCAAAACAAATGGACGCGTCAAATAAACATGGCAACTTGACGCACGCAAAATTTTTTGATAGTCGCCGCGATTCCTCAAGCCGACAAAATGCACTCTGTCAATTGGATAGCCGCCTTTGGCTTCTTCGTCTTTCAGGTAAGATTCACCATCCTTGCGTTGTGCGCCATAGCAAACTCTGTCCACTCCGACAACAATAACATGCGCATTTTTTCTGCGCGAAAGAACAAGCCTAATTGCGTCCATAAACTGCGGAAAACCTCTGTAAGGCTCAAGACCGCGTGAAACATAAGTAATAAGTTCAGTGCCTGGAGGTAAATTGAGTTTTATATCTTCCAAAACAAGACCGGAATTTTCAGTTGAACTTGGCGAACAAAATTTTGTATCAATGCCGTCGTGAATGATTTTCAGCTTATGTTTGTAAACTTCAGGAAATTGTTCATACTGCCAATTTGTAGGCGTAACCCCGCAATCGCACATTTCTAAATCCAGCAAATGATGTGCATTTTTTGTGCGCATAGAAATTTTATTGCGCAACTTTGGAACTTCATCAGGCCACCAAAAAGAATCGCAGTTTTCGGAGTGATAATACCATTCAAAGTAACCTAGAATTGGAACATTGGGATACAAATCTTTGCAATAAAGTAAAGAACCCCAGCCTGTGTGTCCAAGTATTACATCAGGCTTTAAGTTGTATTTGCGCTTTATTTCATTCAAAGCGCGAATTGCAACTTGACCTTCAATTACTGCCTCGGCAGTTGTCTTTAATGTTCCGCAAGTTTTAATCCAATTTTCTTGCTGTTCATTTGCGCCTTGATAAATTGCCAAAGTTACATCTTTAAAATTAACTTCTATTGAATTGCGCTCCGCCAAGAAGATAACTTTGTTTTCAGGATTTTTTGCTAAGTACTGCGACAAATTAAAATACTGCGCCGGAAAGTTTGGGTGTATTATAAATATGTTCATAAAAATTTTTCCTTTCAAACATGAATAGACAAAAATTTAATGCGCAATGCACAATGCAGATTTTTAATTACGCATTACGCATTACGCATTAGCATTACCGATTAACTAAGTTGCGCTTGTTGAAGTTTAGCATAAACGCCATTGTGCTTCATAAGCTCCTCGTGCGGACCGGCTTCAATAATTTTGCCTTTGTCGATAACAATAATTGCGTCGCAATTTCTGACAGTCGAAAGCCTGTGCGCAATCATTAACATTGTACGACCTTTGGAAATTGGATCAATATTTTCCATAATTTTATTTTCAGATTCATAATCCAGCGCGGAAGTTGCCTCATCAAAAATCAAAATGCGCGGATCTGAAATTAACGCTCTGGCTATTGCAATGCGTTGACGCTGACCACCACTAAGCAAACTGCCGCGTTCACCAACAAATGTTTCATAGCCGTGCGGAAATTGGCTTATAAATTCATCAGCACCGGCTAATGCAGCAGCTTTAACTACATCTTCATGTGTGGCGTTTGGGCAGGCAATGCGTATATTTTCTTCAACTGTGCCGCTGAATAATTTGCTGTCTTGCAAGACAACACCAATTTGTCGCCTTAACCAAGCCGGCTCAACTTGTGCAATGTCAACGCCGTCAATCAAAATTCTGCCATTATCCGGCAAGAAAAGTCGCTGAATTAATTTAGTCAGCGTAGATTTACCTGAGCCACTGCGCCCGACAATTCCAACTTTCATTCCGGCAGGAATTTTTATATTGATATTGTCAAGCACTTTGCCGCCTTCCGGTGTGTAGCTGAAAGACAGCTTGTCCATTGAAATATCGCCGCGCAAACTTGGTAAAGTCGTGCGCGAGGGATTGAAGGCAGGTTCTGTTTCTTCGTTCATAATGTCGCCGAGCCTGTCCATTGAAACGCGTATTTGTTGAAAGTATTGCCATTGATTGATAAGGCGCATAACAGGCGAAATTAACTGCCCTGCAATCATTTGGAAGGCAATTAACTCACCAACCGAAATTTCGCCTTCCATTACAAAATTTGCGCCAATCCACAAAATCAGCAAATTGAAAATACTGTGCAGGAAAGTTGCAATTGTATTTGCCACGTTCGCTACATTTATGACATTGAAACTGGATTTTACCAAGCGCGCTAACATTTCTTCATAGCGGCGAATAAAATTATTTTCGACGCTGTTTGCTTTTACGGTGTTAATGCCGGTAATTGTTTCAATCAAGAAACTGCGATTTTCTGAACCAATCAAAAATCTTTCATTGATAAGCCGCCTAAAAATTGGCGCAACAACCAGATTTAAAATTACAAACAGCGGTATCATCACAAGCACAATTATGCTTAAAATCCTGCTGTAGAGGAACATTACGCCGAAATAAACAACAGCAAAAACAATGTCCAAAATAATTGTCAAGCTGCTGCCTGTCATAAAGCTGCGCAGGGTTTCAAGTTCGCCCATACGCGACACTACATCGCCGACTTGCCATTTTTGAAAATAATTCATCGGCAATGCAGTAACATTTTTAAACAGCCTTGAACTTAGCGCAACGTCCATTTTTGTACAAATATTTGTAAACAGATATGCACGCAATGAACCAATCCAACTTTGGAACAGTGTACAAATCAACATTCCCAAGACCAAAACATCAAGCGCATCTGCCGCCCTGTGTACCAAAACTTTATCAATAATATTTTGCGTAAAAAATGGTCCGGCTAAGCCCAAAAGTTGCAAAATCAGCGATATAAACAAAACGCTCCTAAGGTAAGGCAGATATTTTGAAACTACAGGCAAAAACCACTTGAAGCCAAATTTCGACAGTTCTTTAGAGGCAGGTTCATATCTGCGCGTGAATAAAATTGCATTGCCTGTCCAATCCATAAGCAATTTATATCGCTCTGCTTTGACAGGTTGCTGGCTAAAAACAGGATCCATGATGTAAATTTCGCCGTCGCGGATTGTGGTGATAACCATTTTCCTGCCGTTCTTCATTTCAATCAAAATTGGATAAACAAGTCTGTCTAAATCTGCTTCAGTTAAGTTTTCATAAGCACGCGCTTTAAGTTTCAAGTCACGCGCCGCACGAACCAAAGTTGTAAAATCAACGCTGCCTTCTTCCAAAACATAGGCGCGTTCAAGTTGTCGATAGTCGGCAGGAATATTGTAGTATTTTGCAATTGCAACCAAACTTGCCAAACCTGTATCAATTCCGCCAACGCGACCGCCGTCTTCAGGTTTAACATCTGTGCTGACTTCGGTAGATTGTTTAGCTTGATCTGCAGGAATTTTTGCCAGGTCAATTTTTGCCAATGCTTGTTTATTTTCGCCCTGCGGCAAATTATTTTCACTTGGCACTAAATTTTTATCTGAATTATTTTTTTTCGACATAAATCAACGCTCCCTCAAGGCTTCGGAAGTGTAGCGGCGGAATGGATCGAGGAAGAAGTCAATAATGCGTTTTTCCTTGATTTTAATTTCCGCGTTGACATTCATACCAACTGCCAGCGGCACATCTTCGCCGAAAACGTCCATTGAATTTTTGTCGGTAGGTTTAAGGATAAGTTTAAACTTGCCGTTGCGGTCGGGTAAAGTGCTGTCGCTGACGGCATCCGCGCTGATTTCATCGACAACTGCTTCAATCATTCCGAACTTTTGAAAGTTAAATGTTTCGACTTTGACTTCAACTTCCATGCCATTTTTAATAAAACCAATGTCTTTGTTGTCTGCGTAAACTTCAAATTCAAGCGTTACATCTTCAGGAACAATTTGCATTAAATATTGCGCGTCTGTAACAATTCCGCCGACAGTATGAACGCCCAAGTTATAAACTCTGCCGCTTACCGGAGCGACAATTGTAGCCATTCTTGCGTCTTCTTCAACTTTTTTAATTGATTCCAAAAGTGCGTAATATTCTTTTTTCGCCTCAACCAATGCAGTCATAATTTCCTTTTGATAGGACGCATCGACATTGGCTAAATTTTGTTCAGCTTCGGCAATTTCAGCCTGCGTACTTGCAATTTCTTCCAATTCAGCCTGTGCATTTTTTGCATATTCAATAGTTTCTTTCTGCTGTTCCAAAAGCTGAAATTCAGAAATAGCATTTTGTTCGCGCAAATCTGTCAATCTGCGTTCTTTTTCCTGCGAAATGCGCAATCCTTCAGCATATTTTTCATAAGTAGTTTGCATTGCTTGAAGGCGTGCGCGTTTTTGATCAATTACATCTTGGCGACTTTGACGCTGCGTTTGATGGTCGTTTGTGCGGCTTTGATAAAGCGCAAGTTCGGCAGCCAAATCATGCGCTTCAAGGTCAGGATCTTCTTCCGGCTCAAAACTTTCACCGGAAAGTTCCGCAGTCAAGCGTTGAATGTCCAATTTGTAGTAAGCTGCGCGTTTTCTTAAGCTGTCATAATCAGCATTTGTGGTTGTTGGATCAAGAATAACCAGTACATCGCCTTCTTGAACTTGTTGTCCTTCCTCAACCAAAATTTTCTTAACAATGCCTTTGTTTTTTACTTGAACAGTTTTTGCCTGACCGGAAGGAATAACTTTGCCGCTGGCAACTGCAACTTCATTGATAGTTCCGACAAACGACCAAACTAAGGCAACAACAATCAAAACCAAAATTGTCCACATAACCAATCTGCCTGTTGGCGACGGCGGAGTTTCTGTTACTTCCAATATCGCCGGCAAAAATTCAGTTTCTTTTTCGCGCTCTTCGCCGTGTACAAGCCAATTCCAAAATTTCATATAAAAACTTCCTTTCAGTCGATTTTAGCTATCAGACATTAGACACCAGTTGGTGGAAAGTTCTAAAATCTAACAGCTAAAATACTAACCACGCTTTTCCTGTTGATCATAAAGATATTTATAAAGTCCGCCGAGTTTTAAAAGTTCATCGTGCGAGCCGCTTTCGACAATTTCGCCCTTATCAATGACAATGATTTTGTCGCAATTTCTAACTGCGCTGAGTCTGTGTGCAATAATAAGCATTGTGCGTTGTGCGCCGATAGCTTCCATATTGTTTAAGATAATGCGTTCGGATTCATAGTCCAAAGCCGAAGTTGCCTCATCGAAAATCAAGATTGGAGGATTAGCCAAAAGTGCACGCGCAATAGCAACGCGTTGACGTTGCCCGCCGCTTAAAGAATCGCCGCGTTCGCCAACTTTTGTATCATAGCCTTCCTTAAGTTCCAAAATAAATTCATGTGCGCCGGCAAGACGCGCTGCGCGAATAATTTCGTCCATAGTAGCGGTTGGTCTGCTGACTGCAATGTTGTCACGAACGCTTGAATTGAACAGGTAATTTTCCTGCATAACAACGCCAATTTGACTTCTAAGCCAGCCTAAATTTGCTTCTTTAGTATCAATTCCGCCGACAGTTATATGACCGGATTCAGGAATATACAAATTTTGTACCAAGTTTGTAAGTGTAGATTTACCGGAGCCGGATCTGCCGACAATGCCGACTTTTTCGCCTGGTGCAATATGCAAATTGATATTTTGCAAAACCAGCGGCAAGTCAGGTCTGTAGCGGAATGAAATATCTTGAATTTCAATTGCGCCATCAATTCTATCTGCGCCGCGTTTGCCCATTTCGTGAACAATAGGTTCAATCGGCGTGTTTAAAATATCGCCAATACGCTCAAGTGCAAGACCGACTTGTTGAACTTGTGGCCACATTGTCAAAAGTTTTGTCATTGGACCTGTAGCTTGACCGGCAATCATTTGGAAGGCAATTAACTGACCGAGCGTGAAGTAGCCTTCCATAACCATATGACCGCCATACCACAGGATAGCCATTCTTATTACAACTTCCCAAACTGAACTGAAGGAATTTAACACCAAATTGAATTTCATATTTTCAAAAGTAGTGCGAACATATCTTGCAAGGAGATTTTCCCACTTGTTGACAAATTGAGGTTCAACTGCTAAGGCTTTGATAGTTTCAATGTTTGAAATTGACTCGACCATAAAGGCGTTATTCATTGCGCCTGTACGCCAAACTGCTTCAATTTTGCGCTTGATAATCGGAATTGCCCAGATATTTTGTGCGATATATAAAGGCACAACTGCAAGTGAAATCAAAGTCAGCGGCACAGAATACCAAAACATAAATGCAATAAACACGACTGAAAAAAACACATCGAGTATTGTCATTAAGCCTGTTCCTGTGATAAATTCACGAATCTGATTCAGCGCATTAACACGCATTAAAGTATCACCGACACGCCGGCGTTCATAGTAAGGTAATGGCAATGCAATTAAATGCCTAAATAAGCGCGTTCCAAGTATTGCGTCAAGTTTATTTGTTGTATGGTTCATTATGTAGGTTTTAAAAAATGTCAAAAGCGATTGCATAAAGAAAAATACAACCATGCTGCAACCAATGACTGTTAAAGTTGAAAAGCCTTCATTGCTTATGACTTTATCAACAATAACCTGCGTTATGAGCGGCATTCCGATACCCATAAGTTGCAAAAAAAGCGACGCAATTAAAACTTCGCCCAGTGGCTTTTTGTAGCGTATAATTACTTTTTCAAACCAATCAACGCTAAAACGCTTTTTAAAATAACTCCAAGTGAATGCTGCAGAAAAAGTTAAAAGTTCATTTGACCAACTTTCCAAAAAATCTTTAATTGGCATTGCAACTGCTTTATTTTGCATTGGATCGATAAGCAAAACAACTTCATCATTCGCCCCGCCAACTGCAAAATAACTGCCATTGTTCATTTTTGCAACGGCTGGATAATTTACTTCGCGCAGTTCTTCAACTGTCGGACGAATCAGTGTAGATTTTACACCATGCTTCTTGGCAATTTTTTGCAGTTTCTTCCAATCAACATTGTCATCAGTTTCGGGATTGGAAGTGAAAATTTTATCTAAATCTTTAACGCCAAAATGTTGCAGAACTTTTATAATCGCTATTACACCTGTCCTCTGCCCGGCAGGTGTTTTATTATTTTCCGGCATCAGTTTATAAAAATCTCCTTTCAAATTTTTACTATTCTTCATTACGCATTGCGCATTTTTAATCACGCATTGTATAATAGGCGCATTCTACTATATTTGCAAGTGTTTAGTCAAATAGACAAACAAATTTTTTTAGGAGTTGTTTTTTATGAATGAAAATTTAAATTCAAGAATTGCGAATTATTGGGACGCACGCAGTGAAAAATTTGGCAAAGTCAGGCGTGCTGAACTTGAAGGCGAAGATTTTTTTGCTTGGCAGGATTTTTTTAAAAATAATTTGCCCGGCAGAAATTTAAAAATTTTGGACATTGGAACCGGCGCAGGTTTTTTTGCAATTATTTTATCTAAACTGGGTCACGAAGTTACAGGAATTGATATGTCAAAAAAAATGATCGAGCAGGCAAAAAAAATTTCCGCCGACTTTGATTGTCAAGCGGAATTTTTGCAAATGGACGCGCAGGTTTTAAATTTTGCTGATGAAAATTTTGATGCGATTGTTACAAGGCATGTCAGCTGGAATTTGCCTGATGTTATGGAGGCTTATCGACAGTGGCGCAGAGTTTTAAAACTTGGCGGAATATTGATGAATTTTGATTCTGATTACGGCGACAAAAATTTTGCTGATAAAAATGCTTATCGCCACGACGAAGTTGCCGAGAATTTAATTTCAGAATGTAACGCAATTAAATCAGAATTGAGAATCAGTACGCATAAACGACCGACTTGGGACATTAAATTTTTAACTTCAATTGGTTTTGAGGTAAAGTGCATTGAGGATATTTCAGCGCAAGTTCAGAAAAATAAAAAACTTAATTACGACTCTGAGCCATTGTTTGCAATTTTTGCAAAAAAAAAAATTGGCAGTCATTGATAACTGCCGATAACCAATTATAAATTAGCAGCTTTTTTCAAAATATCAGCTTTATCAGTGCGCTCCCAAGGCAAATCAATATCAGTTCTGCCGAAGTGACCATAAGCAGCAGTTTGCGCATAAATTGGACGACGCAAGTCAAGCATTTTGATTATACCTGCAGGGCGCAGATCAAAATTTTCATTGACAATTTTTTCAATCAGCTGTTCATCAACTTTGTTTGTGCCGAAAGTTTCGACGCGTACTGAAACAGGATATGCAACTCCGATTGCGTAAGCCAGCTGAATTTCGCAGCGTTCAGCCAAACCTGCCGCAACAACATTTTTAGCAACATAACGCGCAGCATAACTTGCTGATCTGTCAACTTTTGTGGGGTCTTTGCCGCTAAATGCGCCGCCGCCGTGGCGTGCAAAGCCGCCATAAGTATCGACAATAATTTTTCTGCCGGTTAAGCCGCTGTCGCCTTGAGGACCGCCAATTACAAATTTTCCTGTCGGATTGACAAAATATTTTGTAGCTTCGCTGATTAAGCCTTCGGGCACAACAGGTTTAATAACATATTCAATCATGTCGCGCTTAATTTGTTCAACATTGACTTCAGGATTGTGTTGAGTAGAAATAACAATAGTATCAACAGCAACAGGCTTGCCGTCCTCATAAACCACAGTGACTTGAGTTTTGCCGTCCGGACGCAAATAGTTAAGTTCATGAGTTTTCTTGCGAATTTCAGCAAGCCTGTAAGCAAGTTTGTGAGCCAGAGAAATTGGCAAAGGCATAAGTTCAGGAGTTTCATTGCAAGCGTAACCAAACATCATACCTTGATCGCCGGCACCAATTGCGTCTGCTGCGTCCATTTTACCTTCACGCGCTTCAATAGATTTATTAACGCCTTGTGCAATATCCGGCGATTGTTCGTCCAGCGAAATTAAAACACCGACAGTGTCCGCGTCGAAACCATAAGCTGAATTTGTATAGCCGATTTCACGAATTGCATTGCGAATAATTTTTGAAATATCAACATAGCAATGTGTGGAAATTTCGCCGACAACATGAACTTGACCTGTTGTAACCACAGTTTCGCAAGCCACGCGTCCTTGAGGATCTTTTTCCAAAATTGCATCAAGCACGCTGTCAGAAATAATATCAGCAACTTTATCAGGATGTCCTTCGGTTACTGATTCAGAAGTAAACAAAGTTTTTGACATAAAAAAATTCTCCTTCCAATAAATCAACTAAAACCTAAAAACATTATACATTGTTAAATTTTAATTGTCTATCACACAGTTAAAAATCAATATTCCGGTGTGATTTGATTCAGTTCAACTGCAGTAACTTTTCCGTCGCTTACTACAACCGAAATTCTGTAAGTAGTATCACCGGGGTTATAGCTGTAATTTTCACTGACACGCGACCAAGTGTATTTTGTGCCAATCCAATTTGCGTAGAAATATTCTCTGTTAAAATTCAATGCACTTGTTCGACTTTCAGTTTGATAATTGTTGCCATAAATTTTAATCACTTCATCAAGCGACATTCCAACACGCACACCTGCCGCAGTTTTCCAACCATTATTTGCAGTTGTCACAACATATCGAACTTTATTGCCAAGAAAACCAATCTCAACATCATTGCCGTACTTAATGACATCACTTACAAGTTGAGCATAGCCGCTAGGTTGACTTGTAGGTTGTCCATACATTTTGATTACTGCGTCTTTTGGCATATCTAAATAAATTCCGCCCAAGCTGAAATCATTTCTGCCTATAGCAAAACAATTTGAACTCAACATCAAAATCAAAGTTGTAAGCATAAAAATTTTTTTTAACATTTTAATTACCTCCCCAAATTATTCTATAAAAAAATCCCAATTTTTGATTGGGATAATTTTTATTTTCAGATTCAAGTTCTTGGGTTATACACTGAAAAATTAGTATTGGAAGATTTGCAAGGAATTTTGTAAACCTTGAGCAAGTCTTGAAAGTTCATCACTTGCGGAAGCAATTTCTTCGGCAGAGGCTGATTGTTCTTCCGATGCGGCAGAAACGCTTTCCATTTCGCTTGAAACGCCTGCGCTCTTTTCAGAAATAATATTTGTCTTGTCGCGAATAACTTCAGTTGCCTTAGATACTGCGTCAATTTCGCGTACCATAACTGTAACTTCCTGAACGACATTATCAGATGACGCGCGGATCATATCGAAAGTTTCGCGCAGTTTTTGAACAGATTCTGTGCCGCGCCTTACTGCAGCGTTACCTTTTTGCATTGAATCAACAGCATTTGTAGTGTCATCTTGAATTGCGCCGATAAGCGTTGCAATTTTCTGTGCTGCTTCTTGAGATTCTTCGGCAAGCTTTCTGACTTCTTCGGAAACAACAGCAAAGCCGCGACCATGTTCACCGGCTCTTGCAGCTTCAATTGCAGCGTTAAGTGCAAGCAGGTTAGTCTGTTCAGCAATTGCGGAAATAGCTTCAACAATCTGTCCGATTTCTTTGGAGCGTTCGCCAAGTTTATCAACTGTGACGGCGGAATCATTAACAATTTTTTCAACGCTGATAATCTGATTGACAGCATCTTCAACAGCTTGAGTACCTGCTGAGGCTTGGTCGTTTGAAGTTTTAACATGTTCTGAAACCGATTGAGTAGTTTGATTCAAGTTGCCTATTGAAACAACTGCGCTGTCGATTGATTCCATAGCCTCGCCGAGTTGCTGTTGCTGTTCGACGACTGCACTTGCCGAATTTGTAACTGACTGCGCGACCTGTTCTGACGCTTGCGCTGACTGGTGTGCGCTTGCTGTCAATTCTTCAGAACTTGCCGCAAGT
>CAJOPJ010000241.1 GCA_905236325.1 uncultured Selenomonadaceae bacterium | reverse complement strand
CGATTGCGTCGCTGCAAAGGCTTATCGACTGGAATAAAGTCAGTCATTTTCAACCGGAAATTTTTGAAAAAAATTTTTCAGAACTCGGCAAAAAAATGTTGGTTTACGATATTAACGGCGTAAAAATGGAACTTACAGGCACGATTGATCGCATTGACATTTCTGAAGACCAAAAATATTTTATGATTATCGATTACAAAACAGGCAAGGCTTACCTGAATTTGCAAGAAATTTTTGCCGGTGTTAATTTGCAACTTCTGACTTACTTAATGGCGGCGCAAAAAATTGACGCTGAAAAACTTCCTGCAGGTATGCTGTACTATTTTTTGAAATTTCCTGCAAAAAAAGCCGATTCCGAAACTGAAGCTGAAAACGCTATTGACAAAGAACTTACGCCTGAATTTTGGCTTTTGAACGATGAAAATATTTTGGCTGAAATTGATTCAAGCAATGAAATTATAAAAATTCAATTCAATAAAAATGGCGCAATTTCAAAAACTTCGGAAAAAAAATTGCAGTCTGCGGAAAATTTTAAAATGCTGATTAAGTACGCAGAAGACATTTTAAAATTGACAGGCGAAAAAATTTTGAGCGGAAATATTCAATCGCAACCAATGCAAACCAAAAATCATGACGCTTGCAGATTTTGTCAATTTGTTGAACTTTGTAACTTCAATCCAAACATTGACAAAGCGCGAACTGTTGAACTTGATGACAATCAGATTTTTGAAAAAATCGGCGCACTTGACCAATCAGACAAGATTGATTAAAATTTTTTTCGGAAAGGGGATTTTATTATTAACAAAGATGAAATGCTTGTCAGCCGAAAAATTCATCCGCAAGACACAATTATTGATGTCGGCGGCGTAAAAATTGGCGGCGATGAAATTATCATTATGGCAGGACCATGCTCTGTCGAAAATTTTGAGCAACTTCATGAAACTGCCGAGTCTGTAAAAAATTCCGGCGCAAAAATTTTGCGTGGCGGTGCCTTTAAGCCCAGAACTTCGCCTTATGATTTTCAAGGCTTGGGCAAGGAAGGTTTAAAATTACTGCGCGAAGTTGCCGATGAATTTAATTTAAAAGTCGTGACTGAAATTGTCGATAAAGATGATTTGGAACTTGTCGAAAAATACGCAGATATTTTGCAAGTCGGTTCGCGCAGTATGCAAAATTTTCAATTGCTTAAGGCGTTGGGAAAATCCTCCAAGCCTGTACTTTTAAAGCGTGGACTTTCGGCAACAATTTCTGAATGGTTGAATGCGGCTGAATATATTTTAGCCGGCGGAAATTCACAAGTAATTTTTTGTGAACGCGGAATCAGAACTTTTGAAACTTACACTCGCAACACTTTAGATTTATCTGCCGTTGCGGCGATTAAAGAACTTTCGCACCTGCCGATAATTGTAGATCCAAGTCACGGCACAGGGCGGCGAAAAATGATTGCGCCAATGTCGAAGGCGGCTATTGCTTCCGGCGCGGACGGCTTAATTATTGAGGTTCATCCTCACCCGGAAGTTGCACTTTCTGACGGCGTTCAATCAATCACGCGCGACGATTTTAAAAATTTAATGACAGATTTAGTTTCAGTTGCAAACGCAATCGGCAAAAAAATTTAACAAAATAGGCAGTGGATTAAAAATTTTCCATTGTCTATTTTTGTTTAATTTTTGGCTTTTATTTTTTTCAAAAGTCTGACAAACTCAATTAAAATTGAAAAATCTATTGACAGTTGTAGTATAATTTTATCATTATAAAAATCAAATTTAAAAAGCTGTTGCCGACTGAAAGGAGCAAACTTAATGCTGACAAAAAGAATAATTCCTTGCCTTGATGTTAAGGAAGGACGCGTCGTTAAAGGCACAAATTTTGTTGGACTGCGCGACGCAGGAGATCCTATCGAACTTGCAAAACGCTATGATGATGAACGCGCCGATGAACTTGTTTTTCTGGACATAACTGCAAGTCATGAAAAGCGTGAAACTATGGTTGATGTTGCTAAAAATTGCGCGTCGCAGGTTTTTATTCCATTCACAGTCGGCGGCGGAATTAAAACTGTTGAAGATATGCGCAAAATGTTACAAGCCGGCGCAGATAAAATTTCAATCAACAGTGCGGCAGTAAAAAATCCACAGCTTATCAGCGACGGCGCAAAAAAATTTGGCAGTCAATGTATAGTTTTGGCAGTTGACGCTAAAAAACGCACGGACGGCGAAGGCTGGGAAATTTACCTGAACGGCGGACGCAAGGCAACAGGTATTGACTGCCTTGATTGGGTAAAAAAAGCAGTCGGACTTGGCGCAGGTGAAATTTTATTAACCAGCATGGATGCCGACGGCACTAAAGACGGCTACGATATTGAGCTTACACGCGCAGTTTCCGAAGCTGTCAATGTTCCTGTAATTGCGTCCGGCGGCGCAGGCGAACTGAAACATTTCTTG
>CAJOPJ010000240.1 GCA_905236325.1 uncultured Selenomonadaceae bacterium | reverse complement strand
TATACGGCATTTCTTTACTTTTTTGTAAAAAAGAAAGAAACGCCTGGCAAAGAAAGAAAAAACTTCGACCCGCTGAATTTCAATCCTGAAATTGCGCGGGCGGCGTCCGTCCATGGACGCCGTTTTCAAATAAGCGCGTGCGTTATCGCAAATTAGTTCGATAAACTTTTTACGCTTTTAGAATATAACGAAAGTCGATTTTTTCAACAGTTCGTAGAGTCTTTTGAATAATTATTTTTTCCATTATTCAACACGCTCTAACAATTTTTCGTAACTGCTTACCACTTCATAACTAATATTTTCTCCGGCGACAGTTTTAAAATGTTCCCGCGCACATTTAATTTTTGATTCTTCAATAAGGCGAAGTTGCAACAGATCATTGCTCCCCTTAGTTTCAGCAATAAAATAAATGTGTTTGTTTTCGCCGTTATCAAAAACTATTGCCCAGTCGGGATTATATTTACCAACCGGCGTTTGAATATAAAAGCCGCACGGCAACTTCACATAAACTTTAACTTTTTCGGCAGTATCCAAATCTTTGGCAAAATCTTTTTCAACCTTTGAATCGTAAATCAAAAAATCATACAAATTTTTTTCAGTGGCAACGGCGTTAATATTCAATCTGCCTTTCAAATCTGCGCTGAAAATATTTGCGTCGAAAATTTCGCCGGTCGGATTGTATTTAATGTGCTTAATCACTGTCAAAGCTTTTTGAGAATTTATAATCTTGCTTGCCTTCAAAATAAATTCTTCAGGGTTGTATTTGAACTGCGAAAAAATTTCTTTTTCCATAGCGCAGAAAATTTTTACAAGCGTCGTTCGATTTAAATTAGTTTCCTCAATCATTTTGCCGATAATATCAAATTGAAAATCTGCGGAGGCGGTAATATCTTTGCCGTTCACTGTGTCGGAAGATTTTTTTGTAAAGGCAATTCCCGCCTGTAAATCGTCCTTCGATTTTATTTCATCAAGCGCGCCGCTTTCAAGCTGAAAATAAATTTTTGCAACATGCAAATTTTTGTTCAATTCGGCAACTGTTTTTTCAATAAATTCGGCACTTTCAAAATCAACGCGGTAAATTGTTTTGGCGTTAATTTTTTTCCATAACTCTTGAAATTCCGGCGACGCAAATTTTTTTCTGTCAAGTTTTGCCGTGACATTTTCAGCCTTTGCATTTTCAATTTTGTAACTTGTATTGACAGTTTCAATAATTTTAATAACCTCTTCTTTGGAGTCTTCAACTTCCGCGGCAAGTTCGACAGTGCCGCTTTTTTTGGCGTCAAAATATTTTTCTGTCAAAATTCCGTCGTCATCGATATAATCATTTCGCACCATTGAATTATAAATTTTTCTTGCAAGGCGTTCATCAATTTTCAATTCGCCGCCGGAAATATTTTTAACAGTTTTACCTAAAAATAATTCTTGAGTAACTGCGCGCGGTCTGTCGCCTACTGATTCTGAAATTTCGTCTTGTAATTTTTTTGTAAAGTCGTCGTAACTTTCGCCCGCTATTACCGTCAACAAATTTATATTGTGCACTTCGCCGCCTAAAATATTTTCGTCCATTCTTTCGCCCAATTGATTGACACACAATCTTAAACCGCGCCCAACTTCTTGACGCTTGCGAATATCAGAGCCGCTTTGTTTCAGCGTGCAAATTTGAAAAACGTTCGGATTGTCCCAACCTTCACGCAACGCCGAATGACTGAAAATAAAACGCACGGGCGATTTTTGAGGATTCGTATCCAGTAAAATTTCTTTGCTTTTCATTATCAAATTATAGGCGTCAATGTCATCAGATACATTTTCTTTGCGATCTGAAATTTTGCTGTTTGTAACTTTGCCTTTCTTGTCGATTGAAAAATAACCCGCGTGCGTCTTTGTTACGGGGATTGTCGCCAAATATTTTTTGTATTCGTCATTAGAAATTTCTTTGCTGAAATTTGTAACTTCATCTGCATAAATTTCTTCAAACCATTTTGCAAAATCGCCGTTTTGCGGACTTCCCGCCGCGTCATAAATTTTATAATGCGCCACTTCGTCAATAAAAAACAATGACAAAACTTTTATACCCTTGCCGAAAAGTTGCGATTCTTTTTGCAAATGCGCCTTAATTGTTTCTCGAATTTGAATTTTTCTCAGTTGGTTTTCGTCAACATTCCCAATAACATCGCCGACAAAAATTTTCAAGCCGTTCAAAAAAGTTACAGAATTATCGCGCCCGTCTATAAAATCTATCACAAAATTATTTTGGTATTCGTCAAGCCCTCCTGAAAGTTCATGCAGATTATCGCCAATTTCACAATTACAAATTTTTTTGCTAATACCGCTTTTAGTTTTGCAGTCAAAGTGAATTGTGGCTGTTGGCGCGCTTTTCGACAGATTCAGCCGCTCAAGGTAGATATAACTTTCTGTCGCCGTCGTGCCGCTTGCCTTAATTCCCGTCACTGAAATTTTTTTGACAAGTTTTTGATTGTAGGCGTCCAGCGCGTCCAGTCGGTAAATCAAATTATAAAATTCTTTTGGCGTCGCCGAATATCTCAATGTCAAAATCGGCGCAAAATCTTTCAAGCCTTCTTTGGTTTTTGCGCCTTCCACACTTTGCGGCTCGTCTATTATCAAAATTGGATTCGTCTTTGAAATAACATCAATTGGACGGCGGCTCTGAAACTCATCAAGTTCCATTCTGATCCGGCGGGCGTCGTTGCCTTTTGCGTTAAACGCTTGTGAATTGATTATCATTGCGTTAATTTCGCTGTCGCCTGCAAAGTGTTCAATTTCACTTAGCCGCGCCGAATTGTAAATAAAAAAATTTATTTTCTTGCCGTACTCTTCGGCAAAGTGATCTTCTGTAATTTGAAAAGTTTTGTAAACGCCCTCACGAATTGCGATGCTCGGCACAACAATTATACATTTACTCCAGCCAAAATTTTTAT
>CAJOPJ010000239.1 GCA_905236325.1 uncultured Selenomonadaceae bacterium | reverse complement strand
TTTCGCGAACGTTGCCGAAAGTATGATGTTGAGTAAATTGGTCTGGGTGAACATAGCCGAGCGGATCGACTTCAGCAAATGCAATTCCTGACCTGTTGCCGCCGTTCATTGAAATAAAATTTTTAACCTGCGCGGCAATTTTATCATCGCCTTCAGCCAACGCCCTCAAGTACATATAAACGCCGTCGCAATGGTTATCGACAGTTAAAATTTCTTTTTCAAGTCCGCGCTGTTCAAAATCTTTCGTGCGTTCAATAATTTTATCCATCGCTTGCCGAGATTCTTGCGGAGTTAAATCTTGATCTATCATTTGACTGCCGCGGCCTGAATAAACCAAATGATAGAAACAGACGCGGTTAATTTTTTCTTCCTCAATGAAGTCAAAAATTTTGTCCAGTTCCTCAAAGTTATGTCGATTGATTGTGAATCTTAAACCGACGCGCTGACCGACTGCCACGCAATTTTCAATTCCCTGCATAGCTTTTTGATATGCGCCTTCAACGCCGCGAAATTTATCATTAACATCTTTCAAGCCGTCGAGCGAAATTCCAACATAACCAACGCCAATATCTTTAATGCGTTGTGCAACTTCACGCGTAATTAAAGTGCCGTTTGTCGAAAGTGTCGGGCGAACATTTTTTTCAACGGCGTACTTTGCAAGTTCAAAAAAATCTGGGCGAATTAAAGGTTCGCCGCCGGAAAATAAAAGCACAGGAACTTTAAATTCAGCCAAGTCATCAATAAATTTTTTTGCTTCGGTTGTAGTCAGTTCATTTGCATATTTTTTTGCGTCGGAATCCATGTAACAATGTCTGCATTTTAAATTGCAGGTGCGCGTCGAGTTCCAAACTACAACAGGTCCCATGCCTTCCGCCGCGCCTGAAGTCATCTTGTGCGCGTTTTTTGTGTAACGCAGTTGGTCGCCGAAATAATCCCTTGCAAATAAAAGTTTTGTAACGCTTATCATTTATCTTACTCCCTAAAAAATTTTTCAATTCAGTTATTCGGCAGTTGAAAAAATTTTTCCTTTAATATTTTCTCCGCAAAAGTTGACGGTGAAGAAAATTAAAAATTTGCTAAAAAGTTGCACAAGAAAATATTTTTGTGTAGAATGAATAAAAATTATTTGATAATAGGGGGGAAGTTTTTTTGTCAAGGACAGATAAGCGCATGTCAAATGAAATGCGCGAAGTTTTTTTGCAAAGGCGATTTCAAATCCACCCTGCAGGTTCTGCATTTATTCAGGTCGGAAATACAAAAGTTATTTGCTCGGCGACAATTGAAGATCATGTTCCGCACTTTTTGAAAGGCACAGGTACAGGTTGGCTTAACGCTGAATATTCGCTCCTGCCAACTTCAACTGAACTTAGAGTTCCGCGCGAAAGAAACAGACTTAGCGGACGCACTGCGGAAATTCAGCGACTGATTGGACGCGCACTTCGCGCAGTGACTGATTTATCGGCAATTGGCGAACGCACAATCACAATCGACTGCGATGTTATTCAAGCAGACGGCGGAACGCGCACAGCGTCAATTACAGGCGCGTTTGTTGCCTTGGTTGAGGCTTGCGAAACTATTTACGAAGTCGGCAAAGTTTTTCCTGTGAAAGATTTTGTCGCGGCAATTTCGGCGGGAATTTCAACTGACGGCGAAAAAATTTTAGACCTGTGCTACGCTGAAGATTCAACCGCAGTTGCAGATTGTAATGTTGTAATGACAGGCAGCGGCGAACTTGTCGAAGTGCAAATTACCGGCGAAAAAAATACTTTCAGCCGCACCGACTTAAATGAAATTCTGGACTTGGCTGAAGGCGGAATTGCCAAACTTATCGACTTGCAAAAAAATGCACTTGGCAGGGATTTAGTTTGGAGAGTTGGGAGGATTGGTTGAGTGAAAAAAATTGTGCTGGCTACTAAAAACAAAGACAAAGTTAATGAAATTAAATCTATTTTCGCCGAATTTCCTGCCGAAATTTTATCGCTTGCTGATTTTTCGGAATTGCCCGACGCTGTTGAAAATGGCAAAACTTTCGCAGAAAACGCAACTATTAAGGCGAAGTTTTATTCCGACAAACTGAAGCTTGCTTGCCTTGCCGATGATTCAGGTTTGGAAGTGGACGCGCTTGGCGGTATGCCAGGCGTTTATTCAGCAAGATTTGCAGGTTATCACGCCGACGACACCACCAACAATAAAAAACTTATTGATGAACTAAACAAAATAAATGTTGAAACTTCAAAAGCCGATTACAAGTGCGCGTTAAGTTTTATCGACACGGACGGAACTGAAATTCAAACTTTCGGCACGGTGGAAGGCGTAATAAAAAAAATTCCGCAAGGCAACGGCGGTTTCGGTTATGATCCTTACTTTTATGTTGAAGATTCAAAGACGATGGCTCAACTAACTCCTGAAGAAAAAAATTCGATAAGTCATCGCGGCGCGGCGGCTAGAAAAATGCTAGCCATTCTAAAGGAGCGGTTGACGTGAAAATTGGAATCATCAGCGACACGCACGGAAGTTTGCGTTCAGTGGACGACGCATTAACTCACGCGCAAGATATGGATATGTGGTTACATTGCGGCGATTGCGTGCCTGACGCAGAATATTTGCAGTCGCTGGTGGAAGTACCTGTTTATGGCGTTGCAGGAAATTGTGATTGGCCAATGAGCGACACTGTTTATGAACGCGTTATTGAAGCTGCTGGGCACAAAATTTTTATGACGCACGGACATAACCATGGCGTACGCTACACACAAGACTACATTATGGAGGCGGCGCAGAATCGCGGTTGCGATATTGCAATTTATGGTCATACTCACATGGCTGATTGTGTTAAGGACGCGGTTTTAATTTTAAATCCCGGCAGTGCGGCACGCCCCAGAGACGAACGCGACGGTTCTTTTATCATTATGGAATTATTGGAAAAGCAAGAGCCTAAAGTTGAAATTATCAGATTGGTTTGAAGCTGTCCAACAGTTAAATTGATTTCAAAATAGTCACTGTGTTGGACAGACGGAGTTTTAAATTGGAAGATTATAAAGACAAATTGCGCCGATTGATTTTGCAGGCGCGACATAATTTTGGCGGAAATTCATCGGCAACGGTTCAGCTTGTGGATTTTATTTTGCAGTTGGCAATTCAGTTTCGCGCGTCAGATTTACATATTGAGCCAATTGAAAAATTTCTGCGCGTGCGTTACAGGATTGACGGTCATTTGAAGGAACTGCACGAGCCGTTGCCAATGGATTTTGCCAGTACTTTTATTGCGCGTGTGAAAGTTATGGCGCATATGGATACAACTGCGCCATTTTTGCCATTGGACGGCGCAATGAATTTTCAAGGCATAGAAATGCGCGTGGCAAGTATGCCATCATTCGGCGCGGACAGTTTGACAATTCGACTTCTTGACAGTTCAAAAAATTTACAAAATATTTCCGACTTAGGTTTCACTGCTGAAAATGAAAAAATCTTCCGCAAAATGATTGCACAAAATTTTGGAATGATAATTTTAACCGGACCTATGAACACAGGTAAATCAACGACGCTTTATGCCGCACTTCGCGAACTGAACAGCCCAACGCGTTCGATTATGACACTTGAAGATCCAATCGAACAACATATTGAAGGTATCAGTCAAATTCAGGTTAATGAAAAAGTCGGCTTGAATTTCGCGACAGGACTTCGTGCAATGCTCAGAATGGATTGCAACTGCATGATGGTTGGTGAATCGCGCGACGCTGAAACTTCGCAGATTGCAATTCGCGCCGCTTTGACAGGTCATTTAATCTTCACAACACTGCACGCCGGCGATTCTTGCAGTGCGGTTTTCAGAATGATTGAAATGGGCGTTGAGCCTTATCTGCTGGCTTCAACTTTAAAATGCGTTGTGGCGCAAAGATTGATTCGGCGGCTTTGCGACTGCAAGAAAAAATTTCCTGCCAACGAAGTTGAACAAAAAATTTTTGGCGCGGAAGAGATTTTTAAAGCTGTCGGCTGTGAGGAGTGCGGCGGCACAGGATATTTTGGAAGAATTGCACTGCATGAAATTTTGACTGTCGATAAA
>CAJOPJ010000238.1 GCA_905236325.1 uncultured Selenomonadaceae bacterium | reverse complement strand
TTTGTCCGAGTTTTCTTTCTTCAGGCAAATCGCCGTGATAGCCGAAAATTTCAATGCCTGTCAAAATAAATTTATCTTGCATTTATTTTTCCTTCCAATGTTCAATCAAATATTCTGCAATTTGAAGTGCATTGAGTGCTGCGCCTTTGCGAATTTGATCGCCACAGACCCAGAAATTTAAGCCATGTTCAACAGAAAAATCTTTGCGGATTCTGCCGACTTCAACATCATTTTTTCCTGAAGTTTCCAGTGGCTGTGGATAGAGCATTTCTTGCGGATTATCTTTAACAATTACGCCGGGAAATTTTTCCAGAGCAGATTTTGCAGCTTCAGCAGTAACTTCATCAAAAAATTCAACATTGACTGATTCAGCATGACTTCTGAAAACCGGAATACGCACAGTTGTTGCAGTAATTTTTAAATCATCATCTTCCATAATTTTTTTAGTTTCATCAATCATTTTCATTTCTTCTTTAGTGTAGTCATTTTCCAAAAAAATATCAATTTGCGGCAAGGCGTTAGATGCAATTTGATAGTGTTTGTCGAGTTTTGAAACAGGCAAAATTTTTGCTTCGATTGGCTGATTATTTGCCAGCGCGTCAAGCTGATTTTTTAGTTCCTCCATGCCTTCACGACCTGCGCCGCTGACTGCTTGATAAGTTGAAACAACAATGCGTTTAATTTTTGAAATTTCATACAAAGGTTTGAGCGCCATAACCATAATAATTGTTGAACAATTTGGATTTGCGATTATGCCTTTGTGTTTTGAAATTGCTTGCGGATTAACTTCAGGCACGACAAGCGGAACATTTTTATCCATGCGGAAGGTGCTTGAATTGTCAATGCAAATTGCGCCGGCTTTTACTGCTGCTGGTGCAAAAATTTTACTTGCTGAGCCGCCGGCAAAAAGTGCAATGTCAACATTTTCAAAAGAATTTTCTGTAGTTTCTTCAACAGTGTAATCTTTGCCCATGAAATTTATTTTTTTACCTGCACTGCGCGACGATGCAAGTAATTTTAAATTTGCGAAAGGAAAGTTGCGCTCCTCAATCAATTTTAAAAATTCTGCGCCGACTGCGCCTGTTGCGCCGACAATTGCTGTGTTAAATTTTTTCATTCTAAAACCTCCAAAAAATTTTTCGCTGAATAATATCATTTTGCGTTGTGTTTATCAATATTTATAAAATTTTTGACAAAATTTCTCTGCCGCCTTTGTTAAGTAAATTTTCAGCAAAATTTGCGCCGAAATTTTTTAAATTATCAATTGAAGTTTCAATTTTTTCCTCAACAAAATTTTTTCCGTCCGGCGATGAAATAATTGCATGCGCAGAAATTTTTTTATTTGCAACTTGCGTAAAAATTCCGACAGGTATTTGACAACTGCCGCCAATTTTTTGCAGAAAATCGCGCTCAACTTTAACAGCGTCGCAAGTTTCGGAATCATTTAAAAAATTAACTGCGTTGAAAGTTTTATTGTCGTCGCTGCGAATTTCAATTGCAAGTGCGCCTTGTCCACCGGCAGGAATTATTTCAGTCAAAATTTTTTTTATGCGCGAAGTGTAACCAAGTCTTTCAAGACCTGCTTGAGCCAAAATTATTGCGTCGAAGTCCCCTGCGTCCAATTTTTTCAATCGCGTTTCGACATTTCCGCGCAGATTTTTTATTTGCAAATCCGGGCGAATTTTTAAAATTTGTGCGGCGCGTCTAAGGCTTGAAGTTCCGACAACTGCATTTTCAGGCAAATTT
Organism: uncultured Selenomonadaceae bacterium; assembly: GCA_905236325.1. Classification (GTDB taxonomy): domain Bacteria; phylum Bacillota; class Negativicutes; order Selenomonadales; family Selenomonadaceae; genus Quinella. The sequence goes on along the minus strand of CAJOPJ010000238.1, from coordinate 8,907 downwards.
TCAAGCGCAGAAAAATTTTTTGCAACAAATGCGTCAAATGGCATTTCGCGCTTTGTAATTGCTGCAATTTTAAAATTTTTCGGCAATTCAGTTGGAACATCTTTTAGGCTGTGAACTGCCAAATCAATTTTTTTTTCTGCAAGATAATTTTCAATTTCCTTCGTGAAAAGACCTTTGCCACCAATTTTTGCAAGTGGCGCGTCCAAAATTTTGTCGCCGGTTGTTTGAATTTTTATCAGTTCGACTTCAAAATTTTTTTGCTGAAGTTTTTGCGCAACAAATTCTGCTTGCCAAATTGCTAATTTACTGCTGCGCGTTCCGATTTTTAATTTCATAAATTCTCAATCCTCATTTCTGCGTTGAATTTTAACACAGCGTGAAAGTTAATTGCAAACTTGCTTTTTGACTGATATAATTTGGCTTGAGGTGAATGTTTTGGAAAATAATCTTGATTCCAAAGTTAAAAAAATTGAAAAATTTTTATTTTATTTTCTTGGTGCATTTGCATTTACTTTGCCACTTTCAAAAGCAGCAGGAAATATTTTTTTGGCGTTATCATTGATTGCCTTTATATTCAGAATTTTTTACAAGCGTACAGATTTAGACTTCAAAAATTATAAAAAAATTTTTGGAGCGATTTTATTTTTGTGGTGCGCAATTTTTATTTCTGCATTGACTTCAAGCGACGTGGCTTATGGCGTAAAAAAATTTTTTGAACGATATGTCTTGCATATGTCAATAATTTTTCCTGTCGCACTGATTCCATTTGAACGCAAAAAAATACTCCGACTTGCAGAAATTTTTTTTGCCGGAATTTTTTTAAGCAATTTGTCTGTCATAATTCAAGCATTGCCAAGATTATCTGAACCTGTTTGGCGATTCGGCGGAATTTCTTCGCCAATGATTCAAGGCAGTATACTTGCAATGTTTGTGCCAATTTATATTTTATTTTTCCTGCACTTAAAAAATCGAAAAAAATTTTTTGCGCTGATTTCAGTTTTAATTGGAATTTTTGCGCTACTTTTGACAGGAACACGCGGCGCATGGCTTGCAACTGCAATTGTAGTTCCAATTGTGATTTTAATTTACGCAGAAAAAAAATTAAAATATTTTTGCGCAATTTTAATTTCACTTTCAATTGTCGGCGGAATTTTTTTATTAACTCCTGCGCTTTCAAATCGTGCGGCAACAATTACTGATTTAAATATGCAAGCAAATTCTGAACGACTTTTGATGTGGCAAAGTGCTTGGAAAATGTTCACCGACCATCCAATTTTTGGTATCGGCTATGGTCAATATACAAATGCTTATCAAAATAAATATATTTCGCCGCAAGCTAAGGAACGCGATTTAAATCACGCGCACAATAATTTTATTCACATTTTGGCTGAAGATGGCGCAGTCGGTTTTTTTGCATTTATCATGCTGATTTTTTGTTTAACTAAATTTTGTTTACTTGGTTTTGTTCGTGAAAAAAATTTGGCGTATTTAATTTTTTTCAGCGCATTTTGGGGCTTATTACTTCACGGCTTTACTGAATTTAATTTTGAAACTTCAATGACAGGAAAAATTTTATGGCTGACTTTCGGACTTTGTTTGGCTTTTTGTAGAAGTCGCTAAATTAAATTTTTTCAACAAAATATTTTCGGCATAATTGATTAAAATTGTGCCGATTTTTTTTTGCAGAATTTTTATTTTGAAATTAAAAATTTTTTCGCAAAATCATCACAACCTAAAATATTTCCGGCATAATCGACTAAAATTGTGCCGATTTTTATTTTGCCGAAAATATATCTTTCAGCGCGAAAACTTGCGCGTTCGGCAATTTTTTTATAAACACGCTCAAAATTATTTGCAGAAATTATTTCAGTTGCTTCCTCAGTTGTCGCGCAATTTAAAATTTTTTGCACTTCAATTGAATTTAAACCTTCCGCCGCAGAATAAGCAGCCAAAGTTTCAAGTCTTGCATCGGCAACGCGGTTGTGCGTGTGAAAAATTCCTGCCGCAACTTTAATCAGCTTGCCGATATGTCCGCACAGAATTATTTGCGAAAAATTTTTTTCTGCCGCCGCCTCCAACATAAATCCAATAAAATTACTTGTCTGCACGATTGCATTTTCAGGCAGGCAAATTTTTTTTGCTATATTTTCGCCAATTTTTCCTGGAACAAAAATTAAAAATTTGCAACCGGCGGCTTTTGCAACTTCAATTTGCGGCACTAATGAATTTTTAAAAGCATCTTCAGACATTGGACGCAAAACTCCTGTCGAACCAATTATTGAAATTCCGCCTTCAACGCCCAAAATCGGATTTAAAGTTTTTTTTGCAAGTTCAACGCCTGCCGGAATTGAAATTTCAACTTCAAGACCAAAAATTTTAAATTCCGCCGCAACATTTTTTATCAATTTGCGTGGACCGGGATTTATTGCAGGTTCGCCGACCGGTATTTGCAAGCCTGGTTTTGTAATTTTTCCAACTCCAACTCCTGCGCGAAAAATTATTTCATTGCCGGAAATTTTTTTTACTGCAGTAAAAATTGACGCGCCATTTGTAATATCAGGATCGTCGCCGGAATTTTTTATAACTTCACTTACTATTTTATCATCTTTGCAAATTAAATTTTTTATTGGAATTTTTAAAATTGTTCCGTCCAGCGCAATAATTTTTACTTCGTGCGGAATTTTTTTTTCAGTCAAAAAAATTAGCGCAGCTTTGACACCTGCTGCCGCTGCTGCGCCTGTGGTAAATCCTCCACGCAAATTTTTTTTCATAATTTCACCTGCAAAAATTTTTTAAATTTCAAAAAAATTATCTGTTGTCATACATTTTTGCGTAATAATTTTTATATTCGCCGCTGATAATTTTTTCCCACCAAGATTTATTTTGCAAATACCAATCGACAGTTTTTTTAATTCCGTCATCAAATTTAGTTTTTGGAGTCCAACCAAGTTCGGTTGAAATTTTTGTCGGATCTATTGCGTAGCGTTGGTCGTGACCTTTTCTGTCGGTTACAAATTCAATTAAATTTTCATCTTTGCCAAGAATTTTTAAAATTGTTTTTACAACTTCGATATTTGTTTTTTCATTGTGACCGCCAACATTATAAATTTCTCCAACTTTTCCATTGCGAATAATTAAATCAATCGCCGCGCAATGATCTTCAACATAAAGCCAATCGCGAACATTTATTCCTTTGCCATAGACAGGAAGTTTTTTATTATTCAGCGCGTTAATAATCATTAGCGGAATTAATTTTTCAGGAAAATGATATGGTCCATAATTATTACTGCAGCGCGAAATTGTCGCAGGAATTTTATAAGTACGATGATAAGCCTGCACCAATAAATCTGCCGACGCTTTACTTGCTGAATATGGACTTGAAGTGTGCAAATTTGTTTTTTCTGTAAAAAATAAATCCGGTCTGTCAAGCGGCAAATCTCCATAAACTTCATCAGTTGAAACTTGGTGGAAGCGTTTAATTCCAAATTTTTTACAAGCGTCAAGCAAAATTGAAGTTCCAATAATATTTGTGCGCAAAAAAAGTTCAGGATCCTCAATCGACCTGTCAACATGACTTTCCGCCGCAAAATTTACAATCACATCAGGTTTTTCTTCCTCAAACATTTTATAAACTTCATCACGATTTGCAATATCGCCTTTAATAAATTTAAAATTTTTTGACTTCATAGCGTCGGATAAAGTTTCCAAATTTCCTGCGTAAGTTAATTTATCATAGCAAATTATAAAATCTTCGGCGTGATTTTTCAGCAAAAAATAAACAAAATTTCCGCCGATAAAACCTGCGCCGCCTGTTACAACAATTTTCATAAAAAATTTTCTCCTTTCGGCAAATTAAATTTCATCAAAAATAAAATTTAATTCATCGCGCTGAACTCTTTCAGCTAAAGTCGGCGCATTTTTATCTTTGTCGGACAAAATTTTTGGCTCGAAAGGCCATTCAATTCCAATTTGCGGATCGTTCCAGAAAATATTTCCTTCAAATCTTGGCGCGTACAAATTATCTGCTTTGTACTGAATTTCAACATCATCAGTCAAAGTCAAAAATCCGTGCGCAAATCCGCGCGGAATTAAAAGCTGTTTTTTATTTTCTGCAGACAAAATTACACTGAACCACTGCGCAAATTGCGGAGAATTTTTGCGAATATCAACTGCAACATCAAGCAAACTTCCGCGCGTGCAACGAACTAATTTTGCTTGCGACATTGGATTAAGTTGATAATGAAGTCCGCGCAATGTGCCTTTTTGTGCGGAAAATGATTGATTGTCCTGCAAAAAATCAAAATTTAAACCTGCCGCCTCAAATTTTGCCTTCGACCAAGTTTCCATAAACCAGCCGCGACTGTCGCCAAAAACTTGCGGCTCAATCAAAAATACGCCTTTCAATTTTGTTTCTGTTACTGCCATAAAAATTTCCTCCCAAAACTTACTTTAAAATAACCGCAATAACCATTGCGCCCACTCCCACTAAAACTGCAACCGCCAAATTTCGGACGTGATTACCGATATTTTCAATTTTAATATCCAAAGAATCAAATTTTGCCTCTTGTCTTTGGCGAATTTCTCGAATTTCTTCGGCGCGTTGATTATCTTTTTCGCGCATTTCAGTTTTAAATTCGCGCATTTCAGTTTTAAATTCACGCATTTCCTGAATAAACATTTCAAATTTTGTTTCAAGATTGCTTACGCGCGACTCAACATCAGTCATTATAATCACCTCCCGAAGTAACTAAGAATTATTTTCCATACTTGGCAAGTCGTTGCAAATATTGACCATATTCATTTTTCAAAAGCGGCTCTGCAAGTTTCAAAAGTTGCGCCTCATCAATGTAGCCCATTCTGTATGCAATTTCTTCAATGCAGGAAACTTTTAAACCTTGCCTTTGTTGTATCGTGTGAACAAATTCTCCGGCTTGCAAAAGTGATTCGTGCGTACCTGTATCAAGCCAAGCATAACCGCGCCGCATTTTTTCAACGCGCAACTTTCCGCGCTGAAGATAAATTTTATTTACATCGGTAATTTCAAGTTCGCCGCGTGCAGAAGGTTTAATTGACTTTGCAACATCAACAATATTTTTGTCATAAAAATATAAACCTGTCACGGCATAATTTGAGCGCGGATTTTTTGGTTTTTCTTCAAGTGAAATTGCTTGCCCAGTTTCAGAATTAAATTCAACAACGCCATAATTTTCAGGATCAGTTACATAATAAGCAAAAACTGTCGCGCCGTCGTCTTGGCTTGCGGCATGCCTTACAAGTTTTGAAAAATCTGTGCCGTAAAAAATATTATCGCCTAAAACCAACGCGCAACCTTCGCCGTCAATAAAATTTTCGCCAATTAAAAATGCTTGAGCAAGTCCTTCAGGTTTCGGTTGAACAGCGTAAGAAATTTTCAAGCCGAGTTGTGAGCCGTCGCCGAGCAAAGTTTTAAATAAATGTGAATCTTGCGGCGTGTTGATGATTAAAATTTTTTTAATTCCTGCCAACATTAAAGCCGACAGCGGATAATAAATCATCGGCTTATCATAAACCGGCATAAGTTGTTTTGTTACAACTTCGGTTAGCGGATATAATCTTGTGCCTGAGCCGCCGGCTAAAATAATTCCTTTGTTTATCATAAAAGTCTCCTCCAAAAATTTTTTTAACATTATACAACGCAAAAATTTCAAAGCAAAGTGAAAATTTTTTGCGAAAAAAAAATTAGCCTTCAGCTAAAATTTTAAAAATTTTTTATTTTGCAAAATTCTTCTCAAAAAATTTTCGATTCACAAATTATCGCAGATATTTCTCCTCCAGCTTTGCCATAGTGCCATCCATACGCAACTCTGCCAACACAAAGTTGATATAGTTCAGCAATTCTTGATCGCCCTTTGCTATGAGTATTCCGCAAGAATGGCGTGTAAATGGTTCACGGATTAGCGGCGCGGCAAGGCGGCTGTCCTTTTTGATGTATTGAGCCGCCTCCACTGTCTCCGTGATCATTATGTCAGCATTTCCTTCCGCAATCTGGCGAGGAATGTCAGCGTTTTCATTATGGACTATGATTTGTGCCTTTGGGAGGTTCGCCCTGGCAAATTTTTCATTGGTGCCGCCCGGATTAATCATCACGCGGACTTCGGGGCGGTTTATGTCATCTATTGTTCTGAACTTTTTGGCATCTTTCTTGCGGCAGAGGATCGTTTTGCCGAATAAACCTTCGCCATAGGCATCAGACATTGCCATGATTTTTGCCCTATTGTAATTGCGTGATATTCCGCAAAGTGCAATATCAAACTTCCCTGTCAGCGTATCAGCAGTGAGCGTCGACCAAGTCGTCGGCACATATTCGATTTGTACGCCCAGCGATTCAGCTATCAACTCCGACAATTCCGCATCAATTCCTTCATATTCCCCAGTTTCGGGATTCAGGTACGACATTGGTATATAATCTCCAGTCGTGCCAATGCGGATCGTCCCTCGTGCAACAATATCCTCAAGATGCCCTGCCAGTGCGATCGGCAACGAACAAAAGTATACCGCCGCAAATAACAGAATGGTGATTGTTTTCAGTTTCGTGCTGATGTTCCGATTCATAGCCCATACCCCGCATTTCTTATTTACTGAACGCATGCCGGCAAATAGCATCGCCCAGCTTTTTTTCAAACATAATTGTTGATTAGTTTTCAAAAGTTGCATTCATCCTCTTCCACAGCCATAAAAATCCACCAACGCCGGAACTTGGACAACATTTTCATTCGCACTGACACTGCCGGAAAGTTGAGGATTACCGATGTTTTAGGGCTGAATCATTCCTGTCTGGATAAGTATGCCGAGAATATCAGGACAACCAATATCTGAGATAAACTTACCATTCCTCAATCCATAAAAATTCATGCAACGAACTTTGAAAGATTTATTCGTGGCGGGGTGTCCCATGAAATTTCCATCGTGTGTTCCTGTGCATGCCCAGCAAACCGCAATTTTATCCTGTTCGATAACGCAATCTTCCAAGTGCCACTGAACATTGGAAAATGCTGAGCGCATCATGTTGACAATGGCAAGATAACCTTTCGGACCTTTTAGCGGCTCAGGTTGTGTCGGAGCGTAAAATATAGCATCCTCTGCAATAAGTTCTACTGCCAATGTTTCATCAGCAGTATTGATCATAGTTTCAAATTTAGCAATCAGATCTTTTGCTGTTGACATAAAAATACATCCTTTCTATCAATTTTGAGGGTACAGCAATTTTACAATAGTGTCGGGAGACTTCAAAATGCTGATAATCCTTTCTGTCTTCCCAACTGCCGCTCCATTCAAATCCAAGACCATGTTTTGAAATTCTGTTTGTGTGAGAAATGAATCTAAAGTTCAAAGAAGTATGATACCTATGAACTTTTTTATATTTCAAGATACAGCTATGATTCACCTGCTTTTGTGGGGGAAAATTTTTTTGTTGAGGGTGCTTGCCGGACTATCCATTGAGGAATATAATCCAAGAAATTTTTTATTGGTAAAGGAGATATAATGATTAACATAGCAATAATAGGAGCAGGTCCTGCCGGTATGATGACTGCAATTAAATCTGCAGAAACCGGCGCAAAAGTTACGCTGTTTGAAAAAAATTCAAAACTTGGCAGAAAATTATCAATCACCGGCAAAGGTCGTTGCAATTTAACAAATAACGCCGCTGTCGAGGAAGTAATAAAAAATCTGCCCGGCAATGGTAAATTTCTGTTCAGCGCATTAAAAAACTTCACAACTGCCGACACAATAAATTTCTTTAACGCGCTCGGCTTAAAAACCAAAATCGAACGCGGCGGCAGAGTCTTTCCTGAGTCCGACAACGCAAATGATGTTATCGCTGTGCTGGAAAAAAAAATCGCCCTTGCCGGCGTTGAGGTACACTTAAATTGCAAAGTCGATAATATTGAAATCGGCAACGATGGAAAGTTTAAACTGCAAGCCAACAACAAAATATTCACCTTCGACAGGTTAGTTTTGGCAACCGGCGGAAAATCTTATCCTGCAACAGGTTCAACAGGTGATGGCTTTAAATTTGCAAAAAAACTCGGTCACTCAATTACAGAAATTTTACCTGCTTTGGTGCCGTTGGAAGTTGAGGAAGATTTTGTTAAGGACCTGCAAGGCTTATCATTAAAAAATATTCGCGCAACTTTGCTTGCTAATGGCAAAAAAATCACTGAACAGTTCGGCGAAATGCTATTTACACACTTCGGCGTGTCCGGTCCGATAATCTTAACCTTAAGTCGAACTGCAGCAAAATTATTATCAACAAAGCAATCTGTCGAACTGCAAATCAACTTAAAACCTGCGCTGACACCTGAACAAATAAATTCCAGACTCCTGCGCGACTTTGAAAAATTCAAACACAAATCAGCCAAAAACGTCTTGATTGAGCTTTTACCACAAAAACTAATCCCCCCAATCTTGGACTTAGCCTTCATTGCTGAAGACAAAAAAGCAGACTCAATCACCAAGGCAGAACGCCTGCGCCTTGCCGAAACTTTACGCGCCTTGACTTTAACAATTACAAAAACCAGACCAATTTCAGAAGCCATTGTCACTTGCGGCGGCGTTTCGGTGAAGGAAATAAATCCCAAAACTATGGAATCCAAAATAGTTAAAAATTTGTACATTGTCGGCGAAGTTGCTGACATTGACGGCTTAACCGGCGGCTTTAATTTGCAAGCTGCGTGGGCTATGGGCTATGCTGCCGGTCAAGCAGGATTTTGAAATATTTATGTTGAATTGCCTGTCTGTATGTGAATTTGTATGTGATTTATTTATGCAGGAGGTTTTTTTATTTACCAATTCGCGCCGAAAAGCCCCTAGCTTTAGCTATGGGGATGAAAGGCGCAATTTTTTCTTGCCATAAATTTTTAATAAAAT
>CAJOPJ010000237.1 GCA_905236325.1 uncultured Selenomonadaceae bacterium | reverse complement strand
AATCACGCAATCGCGGCGGCTGATTTAGTCATTGCAATCGGTTCAAGGTTCGGCGACAGGCAGACAGGAAATTTAAGCAAGTACACAAGCTCAAAAAAATTTATACACATTGACATTGACCCTGCCGAAATTGATAAAAATATTGCCGGCAGCCTTGGTTTAGCCGGCGATATGAAAGTTATTTTGAAACTTTTAATGCGTCACGAAAATATTTCTGCGCGGTCTGAATGGTGGAAACAAATTGAAAGTTGGCAGGAAACTTTCGACTATGACTATCAAGTTAACAGATTAACTGTGCCTTGGGCAATGAATCAAATTGCTAAAAAAACTGCAGGAAAAAATTACGCTTACGCAACCGACGTCGGACAACATCAAATGTGGGCGGCATTGCATTTAAAAATTGAGGAGCCGAGAACTTGGTTGACTTCGGGCGGTCTTGGTACAATGGGTTTTGGACTTCCTGCCGCAATGGGTGCACAAGTTGCCTTTGGAAATTCAAGGCGCGTTATTTCAGTTTCCGGCGACGGCGGAATTAAAATGACAGGCAATGAATTTTACACGATTGCGCGGCTGAAGTTGCCAATTATTTCGCTTATTGTCAACAATACAAGTCTTGGTATGATCCGCCAACTTCAAAAAGTTATGTACAATGAACGCTACATTTCCTGCGAATTTGACTACAGCATGGACTATGTTAAGTACGCCGAAAGTTTCGGAATTAAAGCTGTCGCTGTTTCGACGCAAGAAGAATTTGCAGCCGCGTTAGAAAAAGCCTTAGCCGATACAGAAAATCCGCGTGTAATTGTTTTGAATGTTTGGCGCAGTTTTGTCGAACCAATGACTAAAGGCAATGCGCGTATTGATGAATTTGTCGAATTTAAATAATTTGAGGAAATTTTATTTTAAATTTTTAATTTCAATAATTCTGTCGAATTTAGCAGAAATATTTTTATCGTGCGTTATTACAATCAGCGTGCGATTATTTTTTTTTGCGTCAAAAATTATCTGCAAAATTAAATTTTCAGCGCGAATTTTATCAAGTCCTGCTGTCGGCTCGTCCAAAATTAAAATGTCAGGATTTTTCGCCAAAGCCAATGCAATTTGCAATCTGACGCGCTCTCCGCCGGACAAAAAATTGCCATTTTCGCCAATTTCAGAATCCAAATCAAATTTTTCAAGCTGACAAATTTTTAAAACTTCGTCAATTTTTTCAGGAAAAATTTCTCCGCAATAAATTTCAAAATTATATTTAATTGATTTACTAAAAATGAAATTTTCATGCGTCGCCGCGCAAATTTTGCCATCAATTAAAATTTTGCCGCTATTTGGCTTAAAAAGTTTTGTTAGCAAATAAAGCAAAGTTGTTTTACCTGCACCACTTTCGCCAACAATGCAAATTTTTTCGCCACGCAAAACTTGCAAATTAAAATTCTGCAAAATAAAATTTTTGTCGTCGTAGCTGAAATTTAAATTTTCAATGCTGATTGATTTTTGCATAAGTTATCACCGCCTGCGGAATTGCTGAATAAATTTCAAAAACGCTCAAAAAAATAAAAATCCAAACTGCAAATTCAATTCTGCTGACTTGCAAATTCAACAAAATATAAAAAATTCCGCACGCATTTAAAATTTTTAGCAAAGTTTCAAAATTTAATTGTCGATTAAATATTTTTTCTTGCATATTTGCAAAATTCTTGGCTTCGAAATTTAATTTTTTTATTGCAGGATTTTCACCAAAAATTTTTAATTCATCACGACCTTCATAAAAATCTAAAATTTTTTCGCGATAATTTGTGTCGTCCGCAATTTTTATTTTAAATAATTTTGACAAAATTAAATTTCCTGCAAAAATTATCATCGGAATAAAATTTTTCAGCAAAATTACCAGCAAAATTGTTACAAAAAATGCTGTTGAAATTGGCAAAATTACGCGTGGCAACAAGTCTTTTTTTAAATCTGCTTCGACTGTCAATTTATGTAATAATTCGCCTTCAAAAAATTTTCCTGATTTTAGCGGCAAAATTTGCGTCGCTTGTAGGAAAATTTTTTTGCGTAATTCATCTAGAAATTGAAAAATTGTTTTATGCGCAAAAAATCTGTCAAAATATCTTAAAACAGCGCGTGAAATTCCTGCTGTGCGAACCAAAGTTATTCCGACTGAAAGTGCGCTGATTGGCGGTTTTTCTGCTGATTTCAAAATTAGCCAAGCCGACGCTGCCATCAATAAAATTTCACTCAAACTTGCAGATAAATTTGCAAAAATTGCAGGTAAAAATTTTTTCATAATTATCACCAAAAAAAATCTGCCAATCGGCAGAAAAATTTTTTATTTAAATTTAATTTTTCATAAATTTTGCGCCGGCATTCCAAGCCTTTCCGACTTTTTCAGTTGAAATGTAGTAATTATTTTGAAATTGATCAAAAATAAGCGCATTTAATTTTGTCGGATCAACTTTGCCTTTGTCGTCCAAAATTTTTTCTTCGGCTTGAACATTGATAATTTTTCCGACGACCGCGTGAAGATTTTCAGTTTCGACAATTTCGGCAAGTTCACACTCCATAACTACAGGAAATTCTTCAATAATTGGCGCATTTACATTTGCGCTTTTGGTAGCGTGAAGCTGGGAACGCTCAAATTTATCAGGCATTTTATTTCCTGTCGCAATTCCAAAAAAATCTGCCTCCGCCATGTGATCTTTATCAGCAAGACTGACTGTAAATGCTTTTATTTTGCGAATATTTTTTGTAGTTTTGTGATCTTCGTCGATAAAAAGCGCAATTTTATCTTCCGCGCAAATCATTCCCCAAGCCGCGTTCATAACATTCACAACGCCGTTTTCATCGTAAGCCGCAATCATCAAAACCGGCATCGGAAAAATCGCCATTTTATTATCAATATTTTTTTTCATAAAAATCCCTCCAATTTTTTTATTAGTTCTTTAAAAAAAATATTTTTCCTGCAAAAATAAATTTAATTTTTATCGCTATTCAAATTAAAAATTTCACGCCGACACTTCTAAATTTATTACAAAATCTGCAAAATTTATTACTGCTTGCCTGTGAGTCGCGATTATTATTGTCTTTCGCGCTGAATTTTTTTCTACAAATTTTATAAATAATTTTTCGCTCTCAATGTCCAAACCGGCTGTCGGTTCATCCAAAATTATTATCGAACTTTTTTTCAAAAATGCGCGTATTATTCCAAGTCGCTGCAACTGTCCGCGACTTAATTTTTGCTCCGCCGATAAATTTATTTTTAAATTCAATTCCTGCAAAAATTTTTGTAAATTTTCTGCGTCCAATCTGCCGAACATTGTAAAATTTTTTTGTAAATCTGCGTCAAAAAGTTTCGGAATTTGCGGCGCGTATGATATTTTTTCAAAAAGTGATTCGCGCTGCATTTTTGATGTCGGCAAGTCATTAAAAAAAATTTCTCCGCGCGTCGGCAAATACAATCCTGCCAAAATTTTTAGCAATGTCGATTTTCCTGCGCCGCTTTCGCCTACTATTGCAGTTATTTTTCCTGCAGGTATTTTGAAATTTATTTCGCGCAATGCTAAAGATTTTTTTTGCGGATAGCTGAATGACAAATTTTTTACTGAAATTTCAGGCGGAACTTTTAATTTTTCGATTTTTGAAAAGTTTTTTTGTTCGACTGCGAAAAATTTTTTTAATTTATCGACAGAATTTTTTGCTGAAATTGCAATGTGAAATGCAATTCCAATTTTGCGAATCGGCAAAAAAATTTCCGGTGCAATTATCAATAAAAAAATTGCAGAAAAAATTTCTACACTACCGGAAACTAATCGAAGTCCCAAAGTTACTGCCACAAGCGCGATTGACAGCGTTGTAATTAGTTCAAGCGCGAAACTTGAAATGAACGCAAATTTTAAAACCTCAAGCGTTGCGGCAGAGGATTTTTCGGAAGTTGATTTTATTTTCTGTGCGGCGAAGTTAATTCTGTCGAAAATTTTTAGTGCTGTAATTGCTGATAAAATTTGTTTAAAATCTGAATTTAAATTTTGTAATTTTTCAAGTGCGCGTAAATTTTTTTCTGAGGTAGTTTTTCCAATCAACCACAGTAAAATTGGCGAAATTGGCAATGTTAAAAATAAAATCAGCGCGGAAATTTTGTCTAAAAAAATTGCTGAAATTAAAAAAATTGGCAATAAAATTAAAATTCCTGCGATATTTGGTAAAATTTTTAAAAAAAATTCCTCAGCAATTTTTATTGTGTCGAAAATCAAAGTTAAAATTTCGCCGCTGTCAAGTTCGCACCCGAAAAGTTCTGCGTGAATTTTTTTTCGCAATTCAGTTTGCAATTCCAGCGACATTTTAAAAATTATTTTTTCAGCGCAGTTTTGCAATAAAATTCTAAAACCAAAACACAAAAAAAATATTGACAAAAATTTTTGCGACTGAAAAATTATCGCGTCGGCTAAAAATTTTGCAGAAATTAAAATCAAAATGCCTTCAACAAATTTCAGCAACAAAATTTTTTTATCTAAAAATTTCAGCATATAACTCACCATTAAAAAAGCCTGAGTGCGGAACTCAAGCTGTTGTATTCAGTTGGTGGAGATGAGGAGAATCGAACTCCTGTCCGAAAATATCGTTACCCGACTTTCTCCGAGCGCATTCGATGAAAAATTTCAGTTTT
>CAJOPJ010000236.1 GCA_905236325.1 uncultured Selenomonadaceae bacterium | reverse complement strand
CCGACAACTTGACAGAGCCGATGCTAAAACTGTTCCAATAATCGCGCTTACTGCAAATGCTTTTGATGAAGATGTTCAACGCAGTTTGCAATCAGGTATGAATGCACATTTAAGCAAGCCTGTTGAGCCGGAAGATATGTACAGAACTTTGCAGGAGTATGTTAGTTAGATGCTTAACTGCTCAATGAAAGGAAGATTTGTTTGAAGATAAACGACATAATAAGCGGCTTTAAGCTGAATAATGTTGAAAAGGTTGAAGAAATTAACGCCAAAACATTTGAATTTGAACATATAAAAACCGGCGCAAAATTGTTTTATGTTGCGGCAGAAGATGATAATAAAGTTTTTTATATTGCCTTTAGAACGCCGCCAAAAGATGATACAGGCGTGGCGCATATTGTTGAACATTCGACGCTTTGCGGAAGTAAAAAATATCCACTCAAGGAGCCATTTGTTGAGCTTGTTAAAGGTTCGCTCAATACATTTTTGAACGCAATGACCTATCCCGACAAGACAGTTTATCCTGTTGCAAGTCGAAACGCAAAAGACTTCCGCAACTTGCAAGATGTTTATCTTGACGCAGTTTTTTATCCTGCAATGTTGACTACGCCTGAAATTTTAATGCAAGAAGGCTGGCACTATGAAATTGAAAACGCCGACGCGCCTTTGACATATAGCGGCGTTGTTTATAATGAAATGAAAGGTGCTCTCAGTTCTGCTGAAGATATTTTAGGCAGGAAGTCAATCAATGAACTTTTTCCGCAAAACTGCTATCAATTTGAAAGCGGCGGCGATCCTGAGTCTATTCCTGATTTGACGCAGGAAGACTTCAGCGCATTTCACAAAAAATATTATCACCCAAGCAATGCTTATATCTATTTGTATGGCGATGTTGATATTGCCCAGCAGCTAAATTATCTTGACGGCGAATATTTGTCCAAGTTTGATAAAATTGAAGTTGATTCCAAAATTGAACTTCAGCCCTGCTTTAACGAAGTCAAGAAAGTTCAAGATGTTTATCCAATCGGCGAAGATGAATCTCCTGCAAAAAAAACTTTCCTGTCGCTGAATTTTTTAACAGGTGACATTCAAGACAGCCAAACTGTTCTGGGTTTGGAAATTTTAAATCACGCACTTTTTCAAACACCTGCCGCGCCGCTGAAGAAAATTTTGATTGATTCACAGCTTGGCAAAGATGTTGATAGCGGACTGGAGGAAGATTTAATTCAACCGGCGTTCAGCGTGACTTTGAGTGGTTCAGAATCAGATTGCGCCGATAAATTTTATAATTTGACGCTGGACGCGCTTAAAAATCTTGCTGAAACAGGAATTGATAAAACATTGCTTGAAGCGTCGATTAGCTTGCTTGAGTTTAGGTTGCGTGAGGCTGATTTTGGTTTAATGCCTAAAGGCTTGATTTATGGTCTAAGAATCCTGCGCACTTGGATTTATGGCGGCGATCCAAATATCTATTTGCGCTATGAAAGTGATTTAGCCGCAGTCAAGGAAGGCTTGAATAACAATTATTTTGAAAATCTCCTGCACAAATATTTTATCGACAATGCACATCAAGTTTTAATCACGCTTGCGCCAAGTTCAACTATTGCCAAAGAGCGCGATAAAATTCAAGCTGATAAATTGGCTTTAATAAAATCAAAAATGTCTGCGCAGGAAATTCAGCAAGTAATTGAAACTACGCAAAAATTAAAACTGCGCCAACAAGCGCCCGAAACACCTGAAGCACTTGAAACAATACCGCTATTAGAACTTAGCGACATTAAGCCTGAACCTGAAAAACTGCCATTGAAGTTTCGCGATATTGACGGTGCCAGGATTTTGCACAGTTCGATTGATACGCATGGTATAATTTATTTGACAATTTATTTTGACGCAATGAAAGTTCCGCAAGATAAGCTGTTCCACGCATACCTGCTTAATGAATTGCTTGGTAGGATTGATACTAAAAAGCACAATTACGCTGACTTGGCAAACTTGATAAATTTGAACATTGGCGGCTTTGGCAATAGTTTAGGTGCTGATTTCAAAAATGGCGAACCTGAAAGTTTTATGCCGCGAATGAAAATTTATGCTAAGGCTTTGAAGTCAAAACTTGGCGAAATGACTGATATTTTGCAGGAGATTTTTACTGAAACAATCTTCACCAACAAAAAGCGACTGCGTGAAATTATCGAGGAAGAACAGATTGGCATTGAACTTAATTTACAAAACGCTGCGCCAACAATTATTTCGACGCGCATTTTGGCTTATCAATCGACAACCGGCGCATATAATGACGCAGGAAATTTGCCATTCAATGCGTTTTTGAAAGATCTGCTGGCTGATTTTGATAACAAAGTTGATGATTTGATTGATGATCTATATGAAGTTCAAAATATGCTTTTAAATCGCAATGGAATTGTAGTCAGCGTAACTGCGCCGGAAGAACTTTATAAAGCATATCGCCCATACCTGCAAAATTTGTTAAAATCCCTGCCGGTTGAGGAATATCCTGCGCAAAATTATGAATTTAATTTAAAAGCGCAAAATGAAGGCTTATATTCGCAAAGTCGCGTTCAGTATGTCGGTAAAGGCGCAAATTTTATCAATCTTGGCTATCAATATACCGGCGCGTTGGCTGTTTTGGAAACAATTTTGCGCTATGAGTATTTTTGGTTGAACATACGCGTTCAAGGCGGTGCTTATGGTGCTTTTGTTAATTTCAGTCGCGCAGGTTCAATGTTTTTTGGTTCATATCGCGACCCAAACTTGAATAAGACTTTGGAAACTTTCGACAATACAGCTGTTTTTGTTAAAAATTTTGATGTTTCTGAACGCGAAATGGATAAATATATTATTGGCACAATGAGCCATGTTGACAGACCGCTCACGCCTTCAATCAAAGGTCAACTTGCTGCTGATTTTTGTTTGAAAAATATTACCTTTGAGGACAGACTTAAGACGCGCAGTGAGATTTTATCGACGCGCCAAAGTGATATTCGCGCACTTGGCAAGATGATTTCTGACTGTATGGCTGAAAATAAAATTTGCGTTTTTGGCAATGAAGATGTAATTAAAGCCAACAGTGAACTTTTCGGCGAAATTAAGCCTGCTGTCAGTTGATAGACTGCAGACTTTATAATGTCTAAAATTGTTTTCGGCAACCGCAAAATTGGCAAAAATATAAATTTCGGCGTGATATTTACGCAAAAAAAATCCCGGCATTATGTCGGGATAATTTTTTTAATCATCAATCGAAGTTGCAATTTCTTCCATTGTGTAGGCTTCGATAATGTCGCCCTCTTTGAAGTCGCGATAATCGACAATCGAAATACCACATTCATAACCTGCCGCAACTTCCTTAACTTCATCTTTAAACCTGCGAAGTGAATCAATCACGCCGTCAAAAATTTCAACATGGTCGCGCACAAGTCGAATTTTTGAATTGTTGAAAATTTTGCCTTCCAAAACATAAGACCCTGCAACTAAGGCTTTAGAAAACTTCATGACCTTGCGAATTTCAACGCGTCCTTGAATAACTTCCTTGAACTTAGGCGCAAGCATACCGCTCATAGCCGCCTTAACATCATCAATCGCGTCATAAATAACTCTGTAAGTCCTAATGTCAATTTTTTCAGCGTCGGCAACTTTGCGTGCATTAGCGTCCGGTCGAACATTAAAAGCAATAATTAAAGCATTAGCCGCACTTGCCAACATAATATCTGATTCATTCACAGCACCAACGCCGCTATGAACAATATTAACACGCACTTCTTCATTTTTTTCATTCAAAGCAAGCAGTGAATTACTCAACGCCTCAATCGTGCCTTGAACATCAGCTTTAATAACAATATTCAAGTCTTTAATTTCGCCGGCTTTAATCTGATTAAACAAATCGTCCAGCGAAACTTTTTTGGACTTAATCAGTTCATTTCGCGCCTGTGCCTGTCTGTGTTCGGCGATTGATTTAGCAAGCTTTTCATCAAGAGCCGCCAATAAATCACCTGCCGCAGGAACATCATTCAAACCCAAAACTTCAACAGGAACGCTTGGACCGGCTTTTTTAACATTGTCGCCGCGATCATTTATCATTGCGCGAACATGCCCAAAAGTCGTTCCTGCAACAATCGCGTCGCCAATTCTAAGCGTACCATTTTGAACTAAAACAGTCGCAACAGGTCCGCGTCCTTTATCAAGTTCAGCCTCAATAATAACGCCACGCGCTTGGTTACTTGGATTAGCTTTAAGTTCTTGAACTTCGGCAACAAGTAAAATCATCTCAAGCAAATTATCAATGCCGATTTTCTTCTTGGCTGAAACTTCAACCATAATAGTGTCGCCGCCGTATTCTTCCGGTACAAGTTCATATTCCATAAGCTCCTGCTTGACTTTTGCAGGATTCGCGCCCGGTTTATCAATTTTGTTAATTGCAACAATTATTGGAACGCCGGCGGCTTTAGCGTGATTTATAGCCTCAACAGTTTGCGGCATAACGCCATCGTCCGCCGCAACAACCAAAACTGCAACATCAGTAACTTGCGCACCACGCGCACGCATTGCTGTAAATGCTTCGTGCCCCGGCGTGTCTAAGAATACAATTTTTTTGTCATTGCGTATGACTTGATATGCGCCAATATGCTGCGTTATTCCGCCGGCTTCTGTCGCTGTGACTGAGGACTTGCGTATCACATCAAGCAAAGAGGTTTTGCCGTGATCAACATGCCCCATAACTGTAACTACAGGTGGACGCAATTTTAAAGTCTTTGGATCGTCCTCAATTTCCGGAATCAATGTCGGATCAACTTCCGGCGGCAATTCTTCAGCTGTTACGCCAAATTCCGACGCTACCAACGCTGCTGTATCAAAATCAACTTCTTGGTTAATGCTTGCCATAACGCCCATTAAAAGCAATTTTTTGATAATTTCAGCTGCTGAAAGGCTCATCTTGCTTGCTAAATCTTTAACTGCAATGCTTTCGCCAATTTTAATATGCGTCGGTCTTGCAATTTCAACTTTATGCACAGGTTGCGGTGCGGGACGCAATTTTTTCTTGCGCGGAAACCTGCTTTGCTGATTTGGATTTTGCTGTTGCGCTTGTTTTTGCTGAGTTTTAGCGTCAGTAGCTGCATTTTTATTTTTGCGGTTGCGGTTGCGATTTTGCATTTTTGCGCCGTCTTCTCGACTGGAATCTCGGTTCTTGCGATTATTTCTGTCGCCACGTTCGCCTCTTGAATCTGCTTGCTTAACTTCAATTTCTGCCGACCGATTTTCTTCAACTTCCTGAACTTTATCTTCAATCTTTTCAACTTTCTTTTCAATTTTTGATCTTTTAATCTTTTTAATTTCAATTTGTTTAACTTCAGCAGGTTTAATTTCAGTTTGTTTAACTTCAGTTTGTTTAACTTCAGTTTGTTTAACTTCAGTTTGTTTAACTTCAGTTTGTTTAATTTCAGGCGTTTTCTGCTTAGGCTGGTCGTCGTACTCAACAAGCCGGATATTGTCTTTTTTAGGTGCATAATTTCTGCGTCGGCGATTGTTATTGTTATCTTTTACATTGTCCTGCTTTTGTTCCGGCTTATTTTCAGCAATAGGCTTACTGCGCCTTGGCAATGATTCCTGCAAAATCTTGTAAACATCTTCCTCAATCGCACTGAATCTGTTTGCAACTTTGATTTTGCGCTTTTTTAAAAAATCAATTATCGTTTGGCTGGGTTGATTAAATTCCTTCTCCAGCTCAAAGATTCTGTACTTTGTGGTGTTTGTTGTTTTTGACATAGAGCCACCTCCAAAATAGACATCAGACATTAAAGTTTAATAGCTAAAGACTTAAATCCTTCGTCCAAAATCGCCGCAACAGTCCGTTCGCCTTTACCAAGACATTGCCCCAACGCATCTTTATTAAGCGCAAACATTATCGGCAGATTTTTTTCCACAGCAATTTTTTGATAATTTTCCTGCGTGCGCCTGCTGGCGTCTTTGGCAACAATTAACAATTTTACTTGCTCGGCGGCTAATGCCTCATTAACAGCAAAGTTGCCGCTGACTAAAAGTCTTGCTCTTTGCGCTAATCCAAGCAGATTTTTCAATTTAACTTCATTCATTGTTCAAACTCTTTACAGCTGATATAACTTCATCATAAAACTCGGCAGGAACTTTCGACTTAAAAGCAACATCAAATTTGCGACGCTTTTTAGCTTCAATTGCGCATTTTTCCAACTTACAAATATAAGCTCCGCGCCCATTCGCCTTGCCTGTCTTGTCAATCATAAATTCGCCTTCCGGAGTTTTAACTGCACGCAAAAATTCAGCTTTATTTTTTATTTCACGACACGCCACGCAACTACGCATTTTTATTTGCTTTTCCATTTAAAACTTCAACTCTTCATCTTCAATTACATTTTGCTGTTCAAAATCTTCAATCTTACTTTCCGCCTTAGCAACTTCAGAACTTTCTACCTCAGCAATTTCAGAACTTTCCGCCTTAGCAGTTTCATCTGCAAACAAATTGCGGACTTCTTCAACCGCCGGCTTAGACTTCTTTTTCTTCTTTTTCTTCTTTTTAACCTGCTTAACAGATTTTGGCGGCGCAATTTCAATTTCAACCATGCCTTCGGGAATAACTTCGCCTTCAGCTTGCGATTGGCTTTTAATATCAATTTTCCAACCTGTCAATCGCGCGGCAAGTCTTGCATTTTGTCCTTCCTTGCCAATTGCCAAACTAAGTTGGTCGTCCGGCACAATTACGCGCGACGCTTTTTCAGATTGATTTACTGCAACCTTTAAAACCTTTGACGGCGACAATGCAGACGCAATAAATTTAGCCGGCTCTTCATTCCACTGAACAACATCAATTTTTTCTTCGCCGATTTCGCTCAATATATTTTGTATTCTGATTCCACGCGGGCCAATGCAAGTTCCTACCGGCTCAATATTTTCATCTGTCGAATAAACTGCAATTTTAGAACGTGCGCCGGCTTCTCTGGCAATAGCCTTAACAACAATTATGCCTTCCTGAATTTCCGGCACTTCCAACTCCAAAAGCTTTTTCAAAAAGCCGGGGTGCGTGCGCGATAGAAAAATTTGAGGTCCACGCCCAATTTTGCGAACTTCAGCAACATATGCGCGGATTCTGTCGCCGACTTCAAAATGTTCACCGCGTATTTGCTCACTCGGAACCAAAATTGCTGTAGCCTTGTCAAATTGAATAATTAAACTGCCGTCCTCAATGCGCTCAACACTGCCTGTAATAATTTCGTCCTCGCGGTCATTAAATTCATTATAAATTGCGCCGCGCTCGGCTTCACGAATTTTCTGCACTACAAGTTGCTTTGCTGATTGTGCTGCTATTCTGCCAAACTGTTCCGGCGAAACTTCCTGACGCACTAAATCACCAACTTCACAAGTCGGATTGATTTTTCGCGCCTCTTGCAATGAAATTTCTTTGCTGTCGTCGGTGGAGATTTCTTCAACTACAGGGCGTATTTCAAACATCTTGAATGTTCCTGTTTCGCGGTCCAATTTAACTTCAACTTCTCTTTCCGCGCCTTTAGTTTTTTTATACGCAAAAACCAATGCAGTTTCTATCGCGTCATACAAAATATTTGCGTCAATATCTCGCTCGCCGCAAAGTTCCTTCAGCGCAGTCAGCAGTGAATATTCATTTTTAGCACTTCGTCTTTTTACAGCCAACTAATTTCCTTCCTTTCACTGAGTCGTTAAACATCAGTCGCCGGCAAAATTCCGGCGTTCGGTGTTTAAAAATCTATATGCAATCGAACCTGCGCAACTTTATCTCGTGGCAATGGTTCAAATTCTTGCAACTTCAAAAAATTTTTGTCACGATATTCAAGTACGCCGGTAAAATTTTTCTTGCCGTCAATCGGCGCGTACAGCGTAACATCAACTGACTTTCCAACTTCGCGTACAAAATCTTTGTCTTTTTTTAAAATCCTGTCAATGCCCGGCGAAGAAACTTCCAAAATATATGCTCCTTCAATAATCGATTCGGCATCCAAAATTTCGCCCAACTTTTCACTAAGACTTTGACAATCGTCCAAATCAATTCCGCCGGCTTTATCAACAAAAATCCGCAAGTACCAATCACGCTCTTTAACATACTCAACATCGACCAATTCATAGTCGCCGCCGGCTAACATTTCTTGCATAATCTTTTCAACCTGCGTTTCAACTTTATTCGACAAAAGCAACCCTCCACTAAATACTAAAGAGTGGACTCACTGCCCACTCTCACAAAAAAATCATTTTTATGAAGTCTTCGTAATTATAACATCAAAAGCATTTTCTGTAAACAACTTAAAGTCTTTGAGCAAAAAAAATCCTCCAAGCGGAGGATTAAAATTTTTTTAAGCAAGCGTAATTTCTGAAATATCAACGCGATAATTTACGCCGTCCAAATCAACAATAACTTGATTGTTGTTTGCGTCAACATCAACAACTTTAGCTGTGTGATTAACAAGTCCTTGTGTAGTTACGCCGTCCACAACTTCTGTTGTAGTTTCATTCCAAGTTACATCTTTACCGATTAAATCTGCAATGTTTTCAACTGCAGTTGCAGAATCGCCGCTCTTGCCTTCAATTTCATAAACATGCGCAATATTTGCAACATCAACATGATATTTTGTGCCGTCGGCTGTTTGCGCAATAATTTTAGTTTCGCCGCCGGCAACAGTTACGCCGGTAATTACGCCGCTCAAAGTTGAATTTTCAGTAACAGGATTGCCTTCTGAATCTGCAGTTTGCGTTGTGTTTAACCATTCAACGCCTTTACCAATCATTCCGCTAAGTTGACCGACCAGAACCGAAGTATCAATGTTGCTTACCAAAGTTGAAATGTCTTTCATTGCGCTTGTCATATTGTTCATTTGTTCAAGCGTGCTGAATTGTGCCATTTGCGAAATAAATTCATTGTTGTCTTGTGGATCCAGCGGATCTTGATGTTGAAGTTGCGCCACAAACAATTTTAAAAATGCGTCTTTATCAAGGTCGTTTTTGACTTCATTTTTAGTTTGTGAATTTGCATAAGCCTCTGCATTATAAGTTACGCCGTCCACTGTGATTGTATTTAGTGCATTTGAACTTGCCATTTTTATTTCCCCCTAAACTTTATAGTCAACGCCGTCGTCGGTTTCAGATTCATTTTGCGGAGTAGTTGCGTTGACTTCATCTTCAAGCTTGCTGAAATCAATTCTGCGCTGATTTTGTCTTTGCTGTTGATTTTGCCAAGCACCGCCGCCTTGACCATTCATTAAGCCGCCGTCGCTGAGTCCTGAGTAAACTTGAACATTTTCAACTTTGATACCTGCGTCGGAAAGTTCCTGCTTAAGTTGGATTAATGAATTTTCAATAATTGCACGAACCTGCGCGTTGTCGCTAATAAAATGCGCATTGAGTGCACCGGCATTGTCAACTGAAATTTTAAGCGTCAACTGTCCAAGATGTTCCGGCTTTAAATTTATCACCATTTCGGTATTTTACGCCGTGCGAATCATTCTTGCCTGTTCAACAATCTGACCCGGCACATTGAAGTCCTCACGCGCTGATTGTGTTGTTTCAGGAGTTTGAATTTCAGCAGCAGCTTGAACCGGCGTTTGATTATCTGTAACCGGCGCAATAGTCGTTGCAAAATTTTCTGCGCCTTGTGCAAGTTGGCTTGTCTGTCCGAGTTCAACTTCAGCATTTGCAGGTATAAATTGCTGATTTAAACTTTGTTCCTGCGAATTTGCATTTTGATTGAATTGCTGTGACATTTGCTGAATTGGCGTTGCAGTTTGAATTTGCGGCGCGTCTTCAACTTGAAGATTTACGCCCAAAGCGTCAGAGATTTGCTGAACTTGTTGCGAATTTTGTTGCGGTTGAATTGAATTTACAACAGGTGAAATTTCTTGCACAAATTGTTGCACCTCAACTTGCATTTGCGGCTGAATTTGTGGCTGATTTATTTGCTGTGGTTGAAGTTCAGTTTGAACTTGCGGCTGAATTTGTGGCTGATTTATTTGCTGTGGTTGAAGTTCAGTTTGCATTTGCGGCTGAATTTGTGGCTGATTTATT
>CAJOPJ010000235.1 GCA_905236325.1 uncultured Selenomonadaceae bacterium | reverse complement strand
TTGAAGGGTCTGTTCTGACTGCGTGGTCACCTGTAATTACAAACAAACTGCTTGGATATTTTCCAATAACTGAGCGCACAAAATTTGTAGTTTTTTTGTCCATGTACCAATAATGTCCCAATTCGGTTGTAAGTTGTTCAGCGTCTTCGATGTTGGGCAATTTTTTTACTTCAGCTAAAGTCGCATTGAAATCAAAACCTTCCTCCGCAAGATTTAAATTGTACGGTGGGTGATTTGAAGTAGTCATAATCAAATGAACTGTCGGCGGTTCGCCTTCCAAATGTTTTTCGATGGCGTTAAATAAATCTTCGTCCTTCGCGCCCCAAACTGATTGTCTTTTAGCATTGAGCGAAGAAAAGCCGTAAAAATTATCAAACCCCTGCGCAAAGGCAAGTTTTGTAATATTTTCCCAACCTTCGCTGCCGCCATACCAAAAATCCACCTTGTAGCCGAGTTCCTTGAGCGGCGGAGCCATTGCCGAAGTATAAATTTCTTCATAACTGCGCGGCTGATAATTTATGTGAATATTCACGTCCGGAAGACCTGTTATCATACCTGTGAGTGCGGCGGAAGTATAATCACTGTTAGGCATAAAATTTCTGCTGTAATAACAATTCTGTTCGGCGATAAGCGATTTAATACCGTCAGCAACATGCAAATCGGCGTACTTGCCAAGCATTGGCCACTGCATCCAACTTTCGCCCAAGATTATAAAAATGTGTTGCGGAGTCGGAATTTTTTGCCCCTTCGCTGTCTTTTCAAGGTAAGGCGCAAGATTGTCGGCAACCAAGCCTTTGCGCTGTGAAATAAATTCTGCACACTCGGCAACTTTATTTTTGTCAACGCCCGGCATTTGTCCTATTTTAGTCAACTTTTGAATTGTGTAAACCCGATAAAACGCCTGCGCGTCGTCAAGAATTGCCTCATTCAAAAAATGATCCGAAGTGATTCCGACATTTTCCCAGTTCACGCCGTTTGCATAAGTAAAACTGCCGCCGAATCTGCAAAAAATTCCAAACAGAACAATAAAAATTGTCATACTCAGAGAGAAAGAAACTTTTTTTATTTTTGTTGTCAATTCAGGCAGAGGAACAGTTTTTATAATCATCAGTCGGCTTAAAATTGCAATGCAGATAACAGTTAAAATCAGCGCGACGGGAAATCGCCAAAAAAGTCCGTACTCCTGCGCGACCGTTACAATTATTGAAGTCCAATCGTCATTCAGTCCGCGAATAACTTCAATTCCGAAAGTCGAATTAAATGTGCGGTAGTAAGGAAACCGCGCCATAAAAAGTGTTGAAAAAATCAGCGACGCAAAAATTCCTATTCCCAATCGCAATCGCACATTCAAACCTAAAATTGTCACAAAAACAAACGACACAAGAGTAACTGCGCCTGCCGTTTTTAAACTCAAGCGCAGTCCTGTCCAAAGTGCCGTCCAGATTTGTGATTGTGTTGTGTCCGCGTCCATATAGCCTTGCATTGTTACAATAAAAAGTGCGCGGTAAACCTCAAGCAAAAGGAGTATGAAAAAAAATATCCTCAAGTCGCGTTGCACGCCGTCAAAAAATCTTTTTAAAAATTTCAAATAAAATACTCCTTTGCAGAAAAATTTTTTACTTAGCTCTAAGATAATCGTCCATAGCTTCGGCAACTTTTTTTGAATAGTTCACGGCAAGAACAACATTTTTAGATCCTGCCACAACGTCGCCGGAAGCAAAAACGCCTTCAATGGAAGTCTTGCCGTTTTCGTCGATAACAATTAAGCCTTTTTCATTTATTTTCAAGTCGTGCGCAGTGTTTACAATTTTATCTTTCGGACCTTGACTGATTGCAATAATCGTGCTGTCTGCATGTTGAAGTACAGGTTCTTCTTCGCGAACTAAATTGCCTTCGTCGTCGAAAATGCGCGGAATAAAAATTGGCCCTTCCGGCGTAAATTCTTTAATCGCCATACCTTGTTGAATGTCAATGCCGTCAACTGCCGCATAGTCCAATTCGCGTTGACTTGCCGCAATTCTCTGACTGCGAGCGTAAAGCGTAACATTTCTGCTGCCTTGTCTGACAACTGTTCTTGCAACGTCGATTGCTGAATTTCCTGCGCCGATAATTGCAACGGTGTCGCCCAAGTCGTAAGCCTCAGGATTTTGCAAATAATCAACAGCAAAATGAACATTGCCGAGCGATTCGCCTT
>CAJOPJ010000234.1 GCA_905236325.1 uncultured Selenomonadaceae bacterium | reverse complement strand
GCTTTTCGGCAATCTTGATGAAATTCACGGCGTACCTTTTGGCAGAATGATTGTTGGCTTGAGTGGCGAAGATTCTAAAATTCAAAATGCGTTGGATTTTCTTGAACCTAAAGATGTTCGCGTGGAGGTGATTGGTTATGTCCGCAGAAATAATTCCGCTGTTGAGTAAAGCTCTCGGCGAAACAATTTACATGGTTATAATTTCAATGTTCATTGCGTCAATAATCGGCGTGCCACTTGGCGTTTTACTTCATACAACCGACAAAGGACAAATTTTAGAAAGTTTGCCGCTAAATCAAACTGTCGGCTCAATAGTCAACGCCGTGCGCTCAATACCATTTATAATTTTAATGGTTGCAATTATTCCGCTGACAAGATTATTGGTTGGCTCGGCAATCGGAACTACTGCTGCAATTGTGCCTTTAGTTGTTGCCTCAATACCTTTCATTGGCAGGCAGGTTGAAACTTCACTCAAGGAAGTCCCTGCAGGTTTAGTTGAAGCCGCGCAGTCAATGGGCGCAACTCCAACGCAAATTATTACAAAAGTTCTGCTGCCGGAAGCAATGCCCAGCATAATTTCGCAGCTGACAACAGTTATAATTGCGCTTGTCGGCGAATCTGCGATGGCTGGCGCAATCGGTGGCGGCGGTCTTGGCGATTTAGCTATCAGATATGGTTATCAGCGTTTCAGACCAGAAGTTATGCTTGCAACTGTTATAGTTTTAATTGTGCTTGTTCAAGCTGTTCAATTTGCAGGAAATTATCTTTCCAAGCGACTGAATAAACGCTAAAAAAATAATCTCCGCTTTGGAGTTTTTTGGTTGACTATTAAAAATGATTATCTGAATTTGAAAATTTTTTTAGATTTTTTATAACCAATCTTTGCATTTGAAAAAATTTTTTACAATATTTTTGCTAAATGTGCTAAAATTTGTTATTAAAATTTTTGGAGGGATTTTTTATGAATACTTTTGAAGGCAAAATGACCGGCAAAGGTTTTAAATTTGCAATTGTCGTTGCGCGTTTTAATGAATTTATCACAAGCAAACTGTTGAGCGGCGCACTTGATGTTTTAAAACGCCACGAAGTCAAAGACAGCGATATTTCAATCGCTTGGGTGCCCGGCAGTTTTGAAATTCCACTTGTCGCAAAAAAATTTGCTGAAAGCGGAGAATTCGACGCTGTAATTTGTCTTGGCGCAGTTATTCGCGGCGCAACAAGTCATTATGACTATGTTTGCAATGAAGTTTCTAAAGGCATTGCGCAAGTCGGCTTGCAAACAGGCGTTCCAACAATTTTTGGCGTTGTTACAACTGAAAATATTCAGCAAGCTGTTGAACGCGCAGGCACTAAAGCCGGCAATAAAGGCTCCGACGCTGCAAATTCCGCTATCGAAATGGTAAATTTGCTGAATGAAATTTCCAACGCAAAACCAAAAGCTAAGCGCGGTCGTAAACCAAAAAATGCTGAAGAATTTTTGGCAGAATAAATTTTAGTCTTGTAAAGAAAATTTTTTTGTGATAAAATCCTTGAAAAGTTTTTGAAGGATTTTTACTTCAGGGAAGCGAGGGAGATTATCATGGCAATCAACGGTGTAGGCGGTCCTGCTATTGATGGAGGTCTTGGAATGTCTTTTAGACAGATCAATGTTCAAGCTAATATCATCGGCAAACAAGTCACTTCAGAAAAAATGGCTGAAGGTATTCCGCATGTTTCAAATTTCGGCGTAGAAACAAATCTTGGTACAAGCCATTTTCAACAGGAAAATCAAGAACTCATTGACGAAGGTCTTGATACAATTGCAAGAGTTATGGAACGCGATGACGATATGATGGAAGTTTCCAACTTCGGAACTGAATCATATTTCAGTGAATCCGGTTTCCAAGAACTCAACGCAACACCTGCGCAACAAGCTGCTGCTAATGCTTATTCACAGTTTGCGTAAATTTTTTTAATTGCAAAATAAAAAAAGTCCCTGCCAACTCGGCAGGGATTTTTTATTAAATAAATTTACAAAAAAATTACTTTTCTGATTTTGGAGCTTCAAGATCTTTAGTTTCAGAATTTTTACGACTTGGCAAATTTTCCGGCGGTTCGATTGGGAAAGTTATAACCTTCAACGCCTTTAAAGTTTTCGCCGCACCTTCTTCCAAAAGTTCAATATCGCGCCGTTCACTTTCATTTGCAACTTTATGCCATTTGCCTTCGCCGTCCTTGAAGTACATTTCAAATTCAAGCTGAAAATGCTTTTCATCGGCGTATTTAACATGAAATTTTC
>CAJOPJ010000233.1 GCA_905236325.1 uncultured Selenomonadaceae bacterium | reverse complement strand
TCGCAGTCTATGCTGACATAAATCAGGACGCGGAGAAAAATGATTCAGAAATTTTAATTCCAAAACTTTTCAGCTTTATGCTTTACAACAGTTTCACCGGCGAAGTCAAAGGCATCAATGACTTGCAACGCGAATATCAAGCGTCTTACGGCAACGGCTACTACATTCCTGATGTTAAAGGTATGTTTTGGAGTTTTCGCGTTATGGTCGGAACAGGCGGACTTTTGCTGATGATTGACTTGATTATGATTTTGCTGGCTTTTTTCTGCGCGGAAAAATTGAAAAATTTCTGTTGGCTTAAGTTTATGCCGATTTTACTGCCGTTGCCATTTATCGCAAATTCAGTTGGCTGGTACATTGCTGAAGCAGGTCGTCAACCTTGGATTGTTGTTGGACTTCAACGCACGGCGCAAGCTGTCAGCCCAAATCTTTCAAGCGGCGAAGTTTGGCTTACTTTGATAGGCTTCACGGCAATTTATTTACTACTGGCGATTGTAGCAATTTTCACTGCAATAAGTTTCATAAAACGCACAAAAATTTCTTACAACCCTGAAACTGAATAAAAAAATAACCTCCAAGTGCGGAGGATTTTTTATTTTGCCAAGAAAAAAAATGTCGGAAAAATTATCAGCAAAAACATTGCTGTTGTCATTATGAAGGAACTGATTGCCAAATCTACATTTAATTTATAAAGTCGCGACGCTAAGACTGCGTTAATTGCTGTCGGCGACATTGCGCAGATAAATAAACTGTCAAGTAAAATTTTGTCTGTGAAAAATTGCCGCGAAACAAAATAAATAAACGCCGGCATAATAAAAAATCTTAAAATTGCTAAATCCCACACGCGACTGTAATAATATTTTGAATGTGAAAAATTTATCAAATAACCGACAGGCAACATAGCAGCCCACGCGCCGAAATGAACTAAAAATTGAAATAAATCGCCCAAGACTTGCGGACGCTCAACGCCATAATAATTTAAAAGCAAACCTGCAAAAATTCCGACAATACTTAACTGATTCCAGCTGAAAAATAATTTGCGAAAGTTAATTGGCTCGGTCGCCTCGTGCGCGGCTTCAATGTGTTTTGCGTGATAATATTGCGCCAGCGGAAAACATATCAGCACAACTAAAATTGTTTGGCAGGACGCGACAATTTGCGTGTAAGCAAAACCAACTTCATTGTACATAATAAATGCGCAAACGCCGCCCAAAGTTCCAAGATTTGACAACATCGCGCTCATTACATAAGCACCGCGATTCAGCAAATTATGATGACGCTTTGCAAAAGTCAATGCGCCAATAATTCCTGGAATCAAAACATACAGTGCGCCGAATGGAACTAAAATTGCCACGTCCCAACTTAACGGCAGAACCCAGAAACTTAAAAGCGTCAGCAATGTATAAATTACAATAACATTTGCTTTTATGATAAAATTTGCAGCCTTATCGGACAAAATTTTTTCTCGGTGCAGGAAGTAACCGACAATCAGCGGCAACATTAAATCTGTAAATAAAAAAATTATTCGCGAATAATCAGACATTAAAAAATTTCTCCTTAGTCTAAAGTTTAGCAGCTAAATTAAGTAGACAGAATTTATAAATTTATGTAAAATGCGTTTAAGTTAATGGACAGTGATTAGTGAGGAATTGACATGAAAAAAATTGTTGAAACAGAAATAATGTCGAACTTTGAAATTGCGGAAAAAATTTTTCGCATTGAAGTTTACGCGCCTGAACTTGCAAAATTAGCTAAGCCCGGGCAATTTGTCGAAGTTCAACTTTCGGAAGAATTTACTTTGCGCAGACCATTCGGCGTTGCTTCTACAAAAAATGACACAATAAAAATGTTTTACCGCGTCATTGGACACGGCACAGAATATTTGTCGCGTAGGAACTTCGGCGAAATCTTAAATGTCATGGGACCACTCGGCAACGGTTTTGATATTTCGACTAAAGGCAAAACTTTGCTTGTCGGCGGAGGAATGGGACTTGCTCCGCTTTTGAGCGTTGCTGAAAAAATTTCTGCAGTTGATATTTTGATGGGCGGAAAAACTGCTGACGAAGTTATGTTTTGGGAGGCTGAATTTGTCAGCGAAGTTGGCGAAATGTTTATCACGACTGACGACGGCACACTTGGCACGCCTGGATTTGTGACAAATATTTTACCTGAAATTTTGGAAACAGGAAATTATTCAGCAATTTATACCTGTGGACCTGAAGTTATGATGCGTAATGTTGCGATGGAGGCTTGGGCGAATGATATTCCCTGCCAAGTTTCATTTGAACGCAGAATGGCTTGTGGACTTGGCGCGTGTTTAAGTTGTTCAATCGACACGGCTCACGGCAGAAAAAAAGTCTGCAAGGACGGTCCTGTCTTCCCTGCAAATGAAATTTTTAGTTTCTAAATATCTAGTCATCTCAATTATAAATTTGTTTCGCCAACATCATAATTGAAATAATTGTTTTTGAGTCGATAATTTTACCTGACTCAACAAGCTGAAGTGCCGCCGTGAGCGGCATTTTTATTGCGTTGATAAATTCATCTTCGTCCGGATGCTGTTTACCTGGCGTTAAGTCTTTTGCGGCGTACAGGTGAATAATTTCATTTGTAAAGCCGACAGTCGTTGCAATAGTCGTAAGTTTCCAAATTTCGCCGGCAGTGTATCCTGTTTCCTCCGAAAGTTCACGGCGTGCGCAAGTTAAAGGATCTTCATTTGCAAAATCAAGTTTGCCTGCAGGAACTTCCAAAGTAACTTGTCCGATTGGATAGCGGAACTGCTTAACCAAAATAATTTGATTGTCGGGCAGTAGCGGAATTATCGACGACGCGCCGGGGTGAGTAATCCATTCGCGCACAGATTCGTGACCGTTTGGAAGTTCAACAATATCTTTGCGCACATGTAAAAGTACGCCGTCAAAAACTTTTTCACTTGAAATTTTCTTCTCCACCAAATTTTTGTCATCGTTATCAATCATTGCCATTTTAAAAAAATCTCCTTTCAATTTACCTTTGAAAAATTTTACGCGCAAAAAAAAATTCCTGCACTTGGCAGGATAATTTTTTTATGAAGTGTGATAACTGTCGGTGTGCAAAAATTCATCTTTAATAACTGCGTCGTCCTTGCGATAGACTCTGTAAAGTGAAGTGCCGTATTTGCCGCCTGAAGTTTCGATTGAAATATTTGCGCCGTCCAAATCGGCACGCGTACCTAAAACATAAATTGTAAGGCTTGAACCGGAAGCGTAAGTTTTCAGGAAGACAGGGTGGGCTAAATCATTTCTGAACTTTAAGTCCAACAAGTCATCGGCAACAGTAGCATCACGCGCCGCACCAATGTATGATGACTGAAAGTAGTGTGGTGTGCGTTCAGTCGGCGTAAGACCTGCAAGCAAAACTGCGTTGTAAAGTGTTGAACTTACTTGGCAAACACCGCCGCCAACGCCAACATCAGCATGCCCATTCACAATAACGCCTGCATTTTGATAACCTGCTGCGTAAGTTCTGTGACCGACTGTTTCATTGAAAGAAAATTCCCAACCCGGTTTAATCATTTTGTCAAACAAGGCGGATGCCGCAAGTGCAATATTGTCACCGCGACTGCCGGGCGAATAGTATGTTGTGTATGAACCTAAAATTGTATCGACATTTTGAACATCTTCAGTTGTGACATAAGGCAGAATATCTTCAGGCACAAGTTCAATTGCGTTGCTTGAAAGTGTTAAATTATTCAGCGGTTCTTTCAGCGACTCAGCAATTTTTGAAGTGTCAAGTTTTTTGCCGACAACCCCGGCAATAGGCGCAATAACTCTGCCGGTGAAATTTACATAGCCATTGACAGGTTGTCTGTTAATTTGCGCGGCGATTACGTCAAGTTGTTGATTAAGCAAATCTTCATCAAACGCGGCTGCCAAGTTCACAGTACGACCATTCATAGCCGTGCTGATTTGTTCGCTTAAGTCTTTCAAAATTCCGCCGCCGCGACCAAAACTTTCAGCGTCAGCCACAGCTTGATTAACATTTGCCGTCCAGCCAATTTGTTCCGGCTGAATTTCAAAAGTTTGACCTTCATAAGTAAAAGTCAGTGGATGAATTTTTTTTGCGCCTTCAGCTTCAAAAAATTTCTGTGCGCCGGTTTCAGTCAAACCTGCGATAGATTGACCTTCAAATTCCACGCCGGAAATAATTTTGTCGCTTGCGGCGATGTTACTTGAAACTGCTGCGCCGGTGATTCCGACAATAGAAGTCGTCGCCAACGCCAGCGCAGAAATTCCTTTTGCCGAAAACAAAGTCTTCGTGCTAAAAATCTCTTGCATAAAAAGATCTCCTTATAAGTCCAAAAAAAAATAAATTGATATAAATCTTCAAGCATTATAGCACAAATTTTTTTTATTTCCACATTTCAGGAAAAATACATTTTAATTTTCCTGCGGATCCTCAAAACCTAAAAGCCAAGTTGCGATAAATCCTGCAACATAAGCCACCAAAACGCCCAGCAAATAAACTGCAACATTGTTGGTGGTTGCGGCAAGCGGCAGTCCTGAAATACCAAGTGTTGCCGCGCCGACAACTGCGTTTGCTTGAACTGCGCCGCCAAAAGCTCCGCCAATGCACGCACCGATAAATGGCTTGCCCAGAGGAAAAGTTACGCCATAAATCAAAGGCTCGCCAATGCCCATCATTCCAACAGGCAAAGCGGAGGCGATTGTTTTTTTCAGGAATTTATTTTTTGTTTTAAAGTAAACAGCAGCAGCCGCGCCAACTTGACCTGCACCTGCCATTGCCAAAATCGGCAACAAAATTGTAAAACCATAACGCGCAATTAAATCAACATGTATCGGCGTGAAGGCTTGATGGATTCCAAACATTACCAGCGGCAACCAAATTCCGGCTAAAATAAATCCTGCGAACGCGCCGCCTGTTTCAATAAGTCCTGTAGCTAAAGTTCCAATTGCGTCAGAAATTGTTCCGCCGACAGGTTGCAAAATAAAAATCGCCGTCGCTCCTGAAATTAAAACTGTGAACAGCGGCGTTAAAAATAAATCGAACATTTCAGGAATAATTTTGTGCAGATTTTTTTCAAGCCACGCCGCAAATGCCGCAATTAAAATTACTGAAATTATTCCGCCGCGTCCCGGCAAAAGATTTTCACCAAAAAAGCTGATGTCTTTCAAACCTGGATGTGTAATCAATGCAGCCAAAACACCGCCAATAATCGGCGTGCCACCAAAAATTTTTCCTGCGTTGTAGCCGACAAATAAATTCATTCCCCAGAAAACTGCATTGCCGGCAACCATTAACAGCTTGATAAAATTATCTTCAGCAAGTTCAGGCGAAATTTTAAGCGCAATTCCGACTAAGCCTGTGATAAGTCCGCAAGCAATAAAACCCGGAATCAGCGGCATAAAAATATTTGCGATTTTTTTGAAAAATAATTTTATCGGCGTGGCATTTTTTGCGCGTATTTGTTCATGCAAAATTTTGCCGTCGCCAATTTTCGGCTTGATAATTTCATTAACAGCATTTGTAATATTTGTTGCCTTGCCGGGACCTAAAATAATTTGCAGTTCGTCGCCGTCAAGATTTGTACCGAGTACGCCTTCAAGTTTTTTCAATTCAGCAAAAATATTTTCATCGCGCTTAACCAGTTGAACGCGCAATCTTGTCATACAATTTGTGGCGGACAAAATATTTTCTGCGCCGCCTAGTGTTTCAATAATTTTTTTTGCAAATTCTTCGTTATTCAATTAAATCTCCCCTTACTAAACTAAATCGTGATCAATATCATAGAGTGCTTCGGTTTCTTGAATAATTTTTTCAATTTCCGGTCTTGAAGAAAATTTTTGCAGGTTTTTGTAAAAATTTTCACGATGAACCACCGCCGCACGAACAAAAGCTGAAATATAATCTGTAAAAATATTTTCGTCGTCACAAAGTTGCCAAAAATTTTTCACGCTGTTTTCTGTGTCGATGTCATATTCAATCCTGTGCAAAAGCCTTGAAAGTTTTTCGCGCACTTCAAAATTAAACATAGACTTCAAAAGCGCAAGTTCAGGCATACTGCGTGCGGCACGAACCAACCAAAATTCAACTTCCAAATCTCCGCCGATATTTTCAAAGCCGCAATCGACTAATTTTTTCAGCAAGTCTTTTGGAGCTTTTTTTCTAAGCGGCGAAAAATTGACTTCCTTGTAAAATGACGCATATAACATTCTTTCAAATTCAAGGCGCGTATAAAATCTTGAAACTATTGCACCAAAATGTCCACGCATCAATTTTTCCAAAAACTTCCAGTGTCGAACATTGCGAAAACTTGTCAGCCAAAAACCTGTCTGCTTTAAATATCTTGAAAAACCAACTGCAATGTCTTGCGGATTTATCACGACTTCCAAAGTCAAATCACCAATTATTGCGTCAAAAAATTCTTCATCGAACGGCAAAACTTCCTCGCGATAATCCAATAAAAAAATTTTTACCTGCGCGTTGTTTGAAAATTTTTCTAAAAAATCTTCATCAGTCGTGACAAAATAAATTTCCGCAGTTGAAAATCTTTGCAAAAGTTTCGGAATATATTCAGCAGTTTCAATGACTAAAATTTTTTGCCAAAAGTCGTCGCACTCTATAAAATCTGTCAGACTTGGCGTAATGTCTTCCAAACTAATCACCTCGATTTGAATTATACATTTTTTTTGACAAGTTAAGCAAGCTAGGCTATTATTATTTAAATTGAATTTTGAAAGGTGAGTTTTATGGCAGAAGATACTTCAACAATTTTGGTTGTCGATGATGATGATATGATGTTGCAAATGGCAGAATTTATTTTGAAAAAAGAAACACCCTACAACATTTTAAAAGCAAAATCCGGAATGGAATGTTTGCGCTATTTGCAAGGCGGCGAAAAAATTGATTTAATTTTGCTGGATATTCAAATGCCGGCAATGGACGGCTTAAAGACAATGGAACTTATTCAAAAGCACGACTATTGGAAAACAATTCCTGTAATTTTTTTAACTGCTTCCTCAGACAAAGAAACTGTCATAAAAGCAGGAAAACTTTTCCCCGCCGGCTACATAAAAAAGCCTTTTGAACCAAAAGATTTAGTTCAGCGC